>NZ_DJDT01000032.1 GCF_002432345.1 Pedobacter sp. UBA5917 | reverse complement strand
TAACGCGATCGTCATGCTGAACTTGCTTCAGCATCTTTCCTGCTAAATAGACCCTGAAATAAATTCAGGGTGACGACTATAGATTAAAATATTTACGGAATATCTTTTCAAACTCAGAGTATAAGCTCAAACATCCTTATATTTCTTATATGGTAAAGTGAAAAAAAACCGGTCTTTTTCATTTCCCCGTTAAAACCATATCTCCTGTTGCCCTCATTTTCTTATTGGTAACCAAACTTTTCCTTCTGAAATAAATCAGCGAAAGCACACTGCATACCCCTCCAACTAATGGCACAGCGAATAAACATTGCTTAAAGAAATGCATCCAGCTAATATTGGTTTCACCAAATTCGTGCATCATCAATACCGAAAAGCTGCCTACATAACCGATTGAATCGGCTACGTACATAATAAAACCGATATTGCTCTTGTAATGGAAATTGGCAATCATCCGCTCAAAGAAAATGGCATTATAAGGAATATAGGCCATATACAGCCCCATACCCAGTAAAGCCATCCAACTGATCGGGCTGATATAGCCTTTATCAAAAAAGAAGGTGCTTAAACCTACCAGTAAACAACCTGCAATAATCATGATGTGGATTACGGTAAAAGCTTTTAGGTTATCTTTAATCAGGATCAAAAGTCCCATCATTACCAGCACCACTACCGAAATTAGGGTATCAATCTGCGTGTAAATGTGGTTATCGTGAATGCCCAGACCATTCCAGATCTCGACCTCAAAATTATCACGCATATCGCGGATACAGGTAAGCAGCACATAAATGATGATGGTTAAAATAATGCCCGGTAAAAAAGTGGTGATAAAAGCCCTCCGTTGTTTTGCATCCATGGGTACTCTTTTGGTACGCAACGCCTGATCTTCTTTGGATGGCGGCGGAATTACCTCCAAACCAAAAACAAAGAGGAACAGGGCCGGCAGAAAAACCAATCCTGTTAGAAAAGGCATCCAATAATCGCTTACTGCGGCAAACGACATGAGCATCCTTGCTACCGTTTTAACAAAACCCGAGGCAAAAATTAAACTGATAGACATTAATGCCCCCATAAATTCGGTTGTTTTTCTTCCTTCGAGGTAACTGAATACCAAACCCCAGATCATACCTAATGGAAAACCGTTAAGCAAAAGAAATGCAATATTGTAAGGTGCAGGTACCAGTGCAAAGCCAAGCAGGGCCAGCCACGAAAAAAGGATCAGGAAAATGATACTCCTGGCGCGGTTGCTTTTGCCAGATTCGGATATAAAACGGATCCCGTAAAACTTACTAAGGGTATAACCTACCATCTGCGCAATAACCAGCCAAACCTTATAATCGATGTGCAAAAATTCCTGTTGATCGAAAGTAGCCGAAGCGAAAGCTTTACGGAAAGCGTACATACTGGTATAACAACCAAAGGCTGCAACACCACCAAGCAAAGTAACCAGCCAGTATGGCCAGTTCAGTGCTTTTTTGCGGACAATCTGTAGCAAGCTCATCTATTTGGTTATTATATTCGGTATCCTTACCATATTAACGGATACCTGGTTATTATTTTCGCCCGAACCGATTTTGTGCACCGGATAACATATGATCAACTTTATCGCCATAACTACTGAATTAAAAACAATAGTAAACAATGTTTATTATTTATAAACAAACGATAAGTTATCAAATTGTTAAGTTTAACGGAAAAGATCCTGTTTTATTTCGCAAAGGCCTCTAGTACAGGCTTTCCTCGCCAACTCTGCGGCGCTTGCAAGCCCATTAACCAGGCTAATGTTGCTGCCGTATCGTAAGTAATGATCACATCTTTTATCTCGTGGTTTTTACGTACCCCCGGGCCTGAGATAATCCAGGGAATCTGCACTTCATCAAGCGATTTACCACCGTGCGTTTTAGCTGTTCCGCCATGGTCGGCAGTAACCAGAATAATGGTTTCATCTGCAATACCTGCATCATTTACCGCCTTTACAATTTTCCCGATACGCTGATCTACCAGTTCAAGCTGTTTGTAATAAGCAGGCGTGCGGTGGCCAATGGCATGCCCAGTGTTATCGGGCTCATCTAAATGGAGGAAAGTAAAATAAGGTTTTTCTTTTTTGATGATCGCCGCAGCCGTATCGGTACAGAAATCGTCTTTTTCTTTGCCATCAACAATGATATTTACCGCTTCCTTTTCGAACAGGTAACCTATACCGTTCCAGCTGTAAATAATTGCTGTTTTTGCCGTTTTTTTCTGATCCCTGATTACGCTAAAAATCCCGGGAAATAAACCATAAGCCGTTTTGGTTACCGAAGGGATTTCGGGTACTTTGCTGTTCCATTCGGTATAACCATGCTCGGTTGGTCCGGCCCCCATAAGTAGCGAAGCCCAGTTAACAGCACTTGATGATGGCAGCACGCAACGTGCTTTATCCGTCCACGAGCCATTGGCCATTAAAGCTTTAAGGTTGGGCATATTGGCCTCCTGCAAGGCATAGCCACCAAAGCCATCGCAACCGATAAGGATTACATGTTTGATTTTTTTAGATTGCGCCTGGGCAAAAACAGCCAGACAAAGCAGCAGAAATGTGCTTTTCAGGAATTTTTTCATATTCATATTTTTACCGGTCAAGGTAGGGTTGATTTATGAAGATGAAGGTAAAAAATTGTTAAGTATAAATAAACTTTGTTTACTAAATTGTTACTCGAAAAAATAAACCACAAGCATTAGGGCCTTGGTATCGCCAATGTTTACCGGGGTATGCGAAAGCCTACCGTCAAAAAGCATCGAATCGCCTTTTTCGAGCACTACCTTCTTTTTGGCAAACTGGTATTCTACCTTACCCTCAATCATATACTTAAATTCGAAAGCTTCGGTTTTTACCATTGGACGATGTGCATTTACCTCCAACTCCAACAGCACAAAATCTGCAGTAGAAAATTTAATGTTCTTAGTTAAAATACGAGAATAGTTAAAACCAATGGCCTGTTCTTTTTCGAACTTCTGGTAATTCTCCTTCCGTTTTACCAATACCGGCGCATCTTTTTTATGAAAATTGATGTCTTTAAAAAAGCTGTTCAAATCGATCTCCAGACTTTTGATAATATCCATTAATACCATTAAGGATGGGATAGTCCTGCTGTTTTCGATCTGGGAGATCAAACCCTTACTTACTTCTGCTTTATCTGCCAGTTCCTGAACGGTTATGCCAAGTTCTTTACGTCTTTCTTTAATTTTTCCGCTAATCTGTAAAAGGATTTCTTCCTGCATGGTTAAAGTGGGGATTAATAGCGCTAATGTATATATTTATTCCAATAATATAAATGAAGCATCACATTAGTTACACCTAAATTTGATGATAAACAATGGTTTTAACCACAGAGAAAACAGAGAGAAGGCACGGAGTACACAGAGATCAAAATTCTACAGCGATCCGCAGGAACCAAAGCGCAAAATTCTCCCGCAGATTTAAGAAGATTTACAGAGAGAAATAAAAGTGTAGTAATGAACTATAAAATAACATCATAAAATCGGCCGGAGAAACACCGGCCGATAGAGTTTTTAACGGTAATGGCCCGGTACCCAATGGCGACCGCCATAAGGACCAACATTATAATGTCCGGGCACCCAGTGGGCACGTGGCGCACGTGCACTAACTACGCATGCACTAAAGTTTAACGCCATAACCAATAAGAGCAACGCATTTACAATCTTTTTCATAACCTAACCTTTTAAGTGAAAAATAAATCAAGCTTTACGCTGTGTGTTTAATTTGGACAGGTGGAGAATAGAAAAGGTTTAATTGGTTTATTGGTCATTTGTTCATTGGTTGGCATAGGTTAACTGGTTAAATTGATTAACTGGTTAATTGTTATTAAACGCCAAACGCTATCAAAAAGTCGCGTCATTTCGACCGCAGCGTAAACAAAAAACGGCCTGACCTTTTAAGGTCAGACCGTATATATATTAGTTTTAAAAAAAAGATTAGAAGCTATATCTCAATCCCAGTTGCATCTGGTAACGTGATGCAAAGAAATCTTTTGAGTAAGAGGTTACATCTTTTTGGGCAAAGGTATACACCGGATATGCGGTTGGTGTACCTGCTGTTGCAACTTTGATACCCATACTGGCCATAGAGTTATAAGTATTAGGAGAAAAATACTGAACTCCCCAATTTTTATTAACCAGGTTGGTTAAGTTGATGATATCGTAAGTTAAAGTAAGTACGTGAGGGTGTTTTCCTTTTGCAACCTGTAAATCCTGAGAGAAACGGAAATCGGCCTGAACATTCCAAGGGGTACGTGCACCGTTACGTTCAGTAAAATCGCCGCGACGGCTGCTCAGGTATTTATCACCATTGATGTAGCTATCGAATGCTGCTGCCTGTGCAATTCCATCAGGTGTATTGGCAAAGAATTTCTGTGTTTCGCCTACAGCCGGTACATACATTAAACTTACTGTTTGTCCGGTTCCGTTGATCCTGGTGTTTACTAAACCTAACGAATATGGAGAACCCGACTGACCGCTGAAGAACAACGAGAAGTTAGATACATATTTACCGTTTTTAGCCCAATCTAACCTGTAATTGATGGTTGAGATAATCCTGTTACGGATATCGAAGTTAGAATAAGCCAATGCTGCATTGTTCGGGCTAAGCGACTGGTTTAACTGCCAGTTAGATTCCATTGAGTTACGGATACCGTTGGCAATATCTTTCGATCTTCCGTAGGTATAAGCCACCATCATATCCAAACCGAAAGGAAGTGATTTACTTACCTGTGCAGTTAAGCTGTATTTATATCCTTTATCGGTGTTCGATAACAAATAAGCATTAGTGTACAACGGGTTGATTTTAGCACCAGAGTAAATTGGCTGTTGTTTCTGCGTATCGTAAACCATGTAAGTAGGATTATCTACATAGTTGATCTGCTGGAACTGCACATCTTTAATTACCTGGCTAAAAATTCCTTCCACTGTAAATTTCCACTGGTCGTCTGTTTTATAGTCGAAAGCTAAATTGCTTCTCCATGCTTTTGGCATTTTAAAGTTGTTATCAACCAAATCTACCTGTGTAGCGCCGTTTGCATCTTTAACATTAACACCCTGTTTGGTTACATAACCCGCTTCGCCATTACCGGTTAAAGCATCTTTTATCGGGTCGGAACCTGCCACCGGAGTTGAGATTTTTGTAGGATCCGAGCTTGAGTAAACATACGGTTTATCGAAAGCACCATAGTTTACGCCGTTGTTGTAGTAAGCATAACCAATCCATGCGAAAGGAACACGGCTGGTAAATAAACCGGTACCACCACGCATAACCAAACTCTGGTTACCCAATACATCGAAGTTAAAACCGATACGTGGAGAAATCTGGATTTTGTTCAGGAATTTTCCGGTAATTGATGATGGCTGGGTATAAGTATAAGTTGTACCATAGTTTGGATCAACAGGCGAGTTTGTAGTTTTTGAACTCAATGATGGCATATTAGGTAAATCAGCCATATCGAAACGTAAACCCGGTGTTAATTTAAAACGGTCGCCGATGCGGATTTCATCCTGACCATAAACACTGTACATGTTTACATTAAATTCTGCAGTTGGGTTTGCAATAATATTATCACGGCTATTATCGTCGTAGTTATAACTTGTACGTACCCTGTTCGGCCTGTTGGCCAGGAAATCGGCAATACTACCATAAGCCACACGGCCGTTCCATGAGTTTACAAAACCATAGTTGATGTTGTAAAACTCGTTGTGTGTACCAACAGTAAAAGTATGGATACCTGAGCTGTAAGTATAGTTATCTGTAAATTCGAAAGTATTCTGTTTCATGTTGAAGATACTTGCCTCACGGTCGGTACCTAAAAACAATGTTCCACCGTTTGCAGCAATTTCGATCTGAGGTACTGCCGGATTAGAAAGCGGATCACGATAATCGTGAACAGTAGAATAACCAACGATCAGGTTGTTGGTAGCCGAATTTCCGAAACGGGTTTTCAGATCGGCAACAGTTGAAGTCTGGTTGTTGTTCTGTTTAAAATCGATACCACCAAACCTGAAGTTAAGCTGATCTCTTTCCAGGTTGGTTGCTTTCGAAATAATGGTGTTATTTCTGATGGTTAACTGGTTATTTTCGTTGATATTCCAATCTAAACGGTTAAAGAATTTGTTTGATTGTGAATAAATGTTGTAATCGCCAAACGAACCTGCATCAATACCATAAGCATTTTTCATACGGTCAGAAATCTGTTGTGCCTCTGACAAGGTAAGCAATTTCATATCCGACGATCCTGCACCTAAAATTACCGGATCCTGACGGCGGGTAATCTCCTCATTGGTGAAGAAGAATAATTTATCTTTAATGATCGGGAAACCTACACGGAAACCGGTTTGATAATCGTGGAAAGCCGAAGGCTCCTTGCTGTTATCGCCAATTTTGTTTCTGCCGATCAACGATGCGTTACGGCCATAACCATAAACCGATCCAACAACTTCGTTTGTACCACCACGGGTTACCGCATTGATACTACCACCTAAAAAGTTACCTACTTTAACATCGTAAGGAGAAAGTAGAACGGTAACATCCTGGATCGCATCAAGTGAAACCGGATTGGTACGGGTACTACTACCAGGCATGCCCGAGCTTCCGCTCTGACCACCTAATGAAGGACTGAAACCAATCGCGTCATTATTAATTGCACCATCGATGGTTACGTTGTTATACCTAAAGTTGGTACCACCAAAGGTATTATCTTTACTGCCCTGAGGGGTTACACGGGTAACATCCTGCAAACTGCGGTTCATGGTAGGCAGGGTTTTAATCTGACCTTCACCAATGTTTGTGCCCGCACCTGCTTTGGTTCCGCCTTTTTGACCTTTAACACTCACCTCGGCCAATTGGTTGCCCTGCTCCTGAAGATCGATATCGAGTTTTACATCGTTACCAAGCGTTAAATAAATGTTTTCTTTTACCACCGGACTATAACCTACAAAGGTTACGGTGATTTTGTATGGTCCGCCCGGGTTTAAGTTACCAATGCGGTAAAGGCCGTTTTCGTTCGACGAACCTTTTGATACTGTACCAGTTGGTACATGTACCATAACGATGGTTGCCCCAGGAATAGAGCCTTTGTTATCCTTTACTTTTCCGTTAATGCTAGACGTTGTAACCTGTGCCTGGACAAATGTAACCAGGAGCACGAAGATACTTACTAGGGATAGTATACGTGATTTCATTTTCTGTTATTTTATTTTGGTACAAAACAACAGCACTAATGTTAATTCAATATTAACAACATATTAACTTTAACCTTGAATTAACAATAAGAAAATCAGTATTAAACAATAGAAAAACAATTCCTTAACAGCCTTTCTAAAGCCGGAATAATAAGAAGAGCGATATGCTCAAATATCAAACAGAAAGATGAAGATTTCATGAAGTTTTGTTTTAACCTAAAGTGCTTTGTGTTAGACTGAAAGATTGTAAGGTTATTTTATTGCTATACTGTTTGATTGCTCTATTGTTGTAACTAGCGATCGGTATAGTAATGAAATAATTAACCTAATACAATTAAGCATTCATTATAGTTATCAGTTGGCAATTTGCAGTTAACAATTTAGTAAGCAATTCTTCTATTACAATTAAGCATTCACAACAGTTTTCAGTTGGCAATTTGCAGTTAGCAATTTAGCAATCGAACAATTAGGCAATTCTCCTATTACAATTAAGCATTCACAACAGTTTTCAGTTGGCAATTTGCAGTCAACAATTTAGCAATCGAACAATTAGGCAATTCTCCTATTACAATTAAGCATTCATAACAGTTTTCAATTGGCAATTTGCTTTAACAATTTAGCAATCGAACAATTAAGCAATTCTCCTATTACAATTAAGCATTCACAACAGTTTTCAATTGGCAATTTGCTTTAACAATTTAGCAATCGAACAATTAAGCAATTCTGTTTTCATTAACAATTTAACAATAAAATAATTGGGCAATTAACCGATTAACCCCCTGAGCGTAGCCGAAGGGTAAACAGTTAACCTATGTAAACAAATGACCAACGAACAACTGAACGAATGAACCCAACTATTATCTTTGCACCCATGACAATAAGATTAGCCATTACAGAAGATATACCTCAAATTATGCAGCTGGTAAGAAAGGTTGTACCCTTAATGCGGGCTGCCGGGAATTTTCAATGGGGAGATGATTATCCCAATCCTGAAGTTTTCGCAAAAGATATAGCTATTGGGCAGTTATGGGTAGCGCTATTGGAAGATCAGGTTGTTGGCGTTTCGGCGATTACAAACGATCAGGATGAAGAATATACGGATGCCGGCTGGGACATTACCGAAAAAGCAATTGTTACGCACCGTTTAGCCGTTGATCCTGATTGCCAGGGCAAAGGCATTGCCAAAGCTTTAATGCAACAGGCCGAAGTGGTTGCCATAGCAAATGATATTAAAATTTTAAGGGTAGATACCAATAGCAAAAACAAAGCCACACAAGCGCTTTTCCCAAAACTGGGTTATACTTTTAGTGGCGAAATCGGTTTGGCCAAACGTCCGGGTTTGCGGTTTTTCTGTTACGAAAAGCTGTTATAGTTATTTACACCCTTAACAAACCGCGGAAAGCCCTGGCTGCATAGTATGATTGCGCACCATTATGGTAAGTAAATACATGATCGTACCTGCGATCGCCAAAAAGGGCACCGCCCAATTCCCTGATTGCAGGTGGGGTAAACAGCCAGCTTGAAGTTTTCGTGTCGAATTTTCCGAGCTGTTGTAAATTACGGTATTGCTCTTCGGTTAGCAATTCGATACCCATCGCAGCAGCCATATCAACCGCATTATTTTCTGGCTGGTGTTCTTTTCTCGATTCAAGTCCTTCAAGGTCGTAACAAACGCTTCGCCGTCCTTTCGGACTTTCGGCAGCGCAATCGTAAAAAATGTATTCGTCCGTGCTTTTATCGTAATCCACTATATCCGGTTCGCCTCCTGTAATTTCCATTTCATCAAGCACCCATAATTTTTCAGGTTTAGCCGTTAATTTTTCCTGTACTTTACTCCAATCTAAATCTTTATGCCGGTTCATGTTTTTCTCGAACCGGATTTTTAAAGTATGGAGCAGCTCTGCTGTTTGCGCTGCAGAAAGTTCTTTTTTGTTTATTTTGCTCATAACCTATATTTGATTAATGTTTTTTTATTATAAAATGAGTACCACTGAGGCACCGTCATTTCGAGCAGAGTGAAGCGTAGTCGAGAAATCTATCTCGAGATAGATCTCTCCGTTTCGTTGCACTTCAGTCGAGATGACGATTCTTATTTAGAGTCTGTCAATGGTAACGGAGCGCAATGCCTGTTCAACATACGAAGTTTCATCCCGTTTTCCGCTTTTACGCTTCGCTTCCTCGTACCTCGTTGCTGCAGGGTAACGCTTCAACCGGGGCTAAATGGCCAAACCAGTATTTCATTTTTAAGGTTGCAAGGTGCACAAACCTATGTTTTTAAACCCGACAGCAGCGGCAGCCTCCGATTTTTCTATCGGAGCTACAGCGAATGGCGGGACTAAAAACCGCCAAGCACCACAAACCGTTCATTTCCTAATCTTAAAACACTTTTTTACATGAAGCATAATGGCCATATAAACGCTTAATAAGTTTTCATTTTTTGAATTTCAAAAGCGCATCATCAACTAAATGCTCTATTGCCAAAAAGTTATTCGCCAATGATAAAACTTCACGCGGAAGATTGTTTTCAACGAGCTTTATCCAACCTTCCATTAAAGTCAATGGTCCGTAATTTACACTTACATTTGGCCATTGGTGTTCAAAAGCCTTAAAACTTTCTCTAAAAACATCTGCAAACTGTCGGCTTTGTATGGCGTAACCCTTTAAATACCTTAGTTTGAATGCATGGATGTTATAACTTATTTTTTGCACTTCAACCGTAGCATCGTTTACCCAGATGGAAAAGAAAATCCGCGATTCGGCAGTTAAAGGATCCTGCAGCCCACTTGCCCACGATTTTTTATAGAGTTTTAAACACACCGAGTCCAAAACCACACCAACAGCTACTTCAATCTGCTTTTCGCTAAGTAATCCTTTATCCAGCTGATCGGCAGCCTTCTGAAATTCTTTTAAATATAATGAGGTGTTCATATTTTGGTTATGTGGTCAGATGTGTTGTGCAGTCAGATGTTACCATCTGACTATAAATTAATTTAAAAAAGAAGCTTCAGTGTCGGATGGCAACATCCGACACCACAACTAATCATCCAATCCTTTACCGTTCAAAATCTGCGGCAAGTATTTTTCTACCCTTGCTTCGCGGGTTTTGGGTTGTTTAGCTGCTGAAAAATATAACAGATACCCTCTCTGTCGTCCAGGGGTTAAAGCCTCGAAAGCTGCTTTTAAATCTGGAATATGATCCAGTTTACTTTGAAACTCTGCAG
>NZ_DJDT01000315.1 GCF_002432345.1 Pedobacter sp. UBA5917 | reverse complement strand
TCGCAGGTTTGAGAAACCTGCGAGGTTGTAAGTTTACTATGCTGTTTTAATCGCCTTCATTGCGGTCATTGCTTTACGCAACGTTGCGCCGATTTGTTCTACCTGGTGTGAGCGGATAGCCTCGTTAACATCAATTAATTTTCTGTTATCTACAGCACCGTCTTTACCTTCGTTAAAGTTTTTACCAACAAGATCAGTATCTACTTTTTTCATGAAATCGCCCAAAAGCGGTTTACAAGCCTGATCGAATAAATAACAACCATATTCTGCAGTATCAGAAATTACGCGGTTCATTTCGAACAATTTTTTACGTGCAATGGTGTTGGCAATAAGTGGTGTTTCGTGTAACGACTCGTAGTAAGCAGATTCTGGTTTGATACCTGCCTGTACCATGGTTTCGAAAGCCAATTCAACACCGGCACGAACAAAAGCAACCATTAAAGTATAATTGTCGAAATATTCCTGCTCACCGATTTTAACATCACCAGCAGGTGTTTTTTCGAAAGCAGTTTCGCCTGTTTCAGCTCTCCATTTTAATAGGTTTTTATCTCCGTTTGCCCAATCTTCCATCATGGTACGGCTAAATTCGCCACTCATAATGTCATCCTGGTGTTTTTGGAACAACGGACGCATAATATCTTTCAATTCTTCCGAAATTTCGAAAGCTTTGATTTTAGCTACATTGCTCAATCTATCCAACATTGCAGTAATACCACCTTGTTTTAAAGCTTCGGTAATTACTTCAACACCGTATTGAACCAATTTAGAAGCGTAACCTGCATCGATTCCTTTTTCTACCATTTTATCGAATGATAGGATAGAACCTGTTTGCAATAAACCACAAAGGATGGTTTGCTCGCCCATTAAATCAGATTTTACTTCAGCTACGAAAGATGATTTTAATACACCCGCCCTGTGTCCGCCAGTACCTACGCAATAAGCTTTGGCCTGTGCCAAGCCTTTACCTTGAGGATCGTTTTCAGGGTGAACAGCAATTAAGGTAGGTACACCGAAACCACGAACGTACTCTGCCCTTACTTCACTACCCGGACATTTAGGCGCAACCATAATAACGGTTAAATCTTTGCGGATCTGCATGCCTTCTTCTACGATATTGAAACCGTGAGAATATAACAGGGTAGCACCTTCTTTCATTAAAGGCATAATGGCATTTACAACAGCGGTATGTTGTTTATCAGGGGTAAGGTTAATTACCACATCTGCATTTGGGATCAGTTCTTCATAGGTGCCAACAGTGAAATTGTTTTCAGTTGCATTTTTCCACGAATCGCGTTTACCTTCAATTGCTTCCTTACGTAAAGTGTAGCTTACATCTAAACCACTATCTCTTAAATTTAAACCTTGGTTTAAGCCTTGGGCACCACAACCTACAATTACCAGTTTTTTGCCTTTCAATGCGCTAACGCCGTCTAAAAATTCAGCACTGTCCATGAAGTCGCAAACACCTAATTGGTTTAATTTTTCTCTAAGAGGTAATGTGTTAAAATAATTTGCCATTGTTTTTTATTGGTTAATTTCTAGTTTAATTATCGTTTTATATATTGTTTTCTTTCAGTATGATTACACAGATTTAGGGATTACACAGATTTTATTGTTTTATTCTCCATGTTAATCCCTCATCCATTTTCCATCATACCTCTTCCATGTTAAAGGTATTTTTTCAGCGCATTTGCATATCCGTAATGTACATTATCATGGCCCACGGTTGTAATCAATACTTCTTCTATACTGTTTAATTGCTTGCCATAGGTTGCTGTTGTATAAGGAGTGATGTTCGCGAATTTTCCTGCATTATAATCTTCCTTAATTTTTTCAATGCTTGCCAAGGCTGTGGCTTTCAATTCTGCAACTTCTTCTTCTGTTACGGTATAAGTTGGTTTTGTATCCTTTTTGTAGAAATCGTTAAACTTTACAGCTGCTGCATCGGCCAGTATCCCTGTACGCACATAACAAAGTGTTTGTGTACTCACCACAATATGCCCAAAATTCCAGATGATATTATTGTTGTAACCATCAGGTATTTTATTCAGTTGTTCGATGGTTAAACTATCGATTAAACGGATAAAGGCCTTGCGCGAGTTTATTATGAAATTAAATACTTCGTTCATCTCTTTTTCTATCTTAATTAGTGTTTTCGCTTTGGTCTTTAGTCTTTAAGCTTTCAGCCTCACTTAGCACTTCGTTAAAGGTGATCTTGTTAAAAAACGGATCGTTTACGGTTACAGCCCATGTTCCATAAAAAGTTTTCTCCAAACCTGGCCTGTTGTATTTGTACTTTTTATCAATGAGTGCTTTCTGAAACTCTTTTAAACCTGTACAATCGATATGAACATGTGCGCCTGGCGAACTATCTCCGTGGTGCTCGCTTAAATGAAGCTCAATACCGTTTAATGAAACCTGCATGTAAACCGGGGTATTTTCTTCAAAAGTATGCTCCCAGTCTATTTTAAAACCCAGCCAGTTTACATAAAACTCAACTGCTTTATCGTAATCGAATATTCTTAAAATGGGTATGGCTTTATTACATTTCATATTCTGTTTTTTAACCGCAAAGGGTACTATGCTTTAGTCTTTAGTCTTTTAGCTTTACGCTTACATGGTGAAAATCTTTTCTCCTTTTTCTAAAAACTCGTTTTCTACCAGTTCCTCACCCGGTTCGAAAGCTTCGAATTCTTTAAGTTTTTCGTGGAAACCTGCGCTATCTTTAATAATGGCTACACGTGCAGAACGTACAAATTCAATCAGTTCGTAAGGTTCCAGGGCTTTTACCAAAGCATCGGTTTCTTCGCGGTGACCAGTTACTGCAAAAACGGTATAATCTTTACGGATCACCACCGCGCTTGCACCATATTGGCGTAATAAACGCTCTACAGTTACTTTTTCGGCAATTTCATCAGTAGAAACCTTGTAAAGTGCAAGTTCCTGCCAGATAATTTCGTCGTTAGTGTTGAAATAAACTTTTAATACCTCAATCTGTTTTTCAATCTGACGGGCAAGTTTCCTTACCACTTCGTAACCTTCCTGGATTACGATATTGAAGCGGTGAATCCCATCGATTTCTGATGGAGAGGTATTTAAACTTTCGATATTGATTTTTCTTTTAGAGAAAATAATCGCAATCCTGTTTAATAAACCGATACGATTTTCGGCATAAACCGTGATGGTGTATTCCTGCTTTCCTTCAAAATCGGCTTTTGTTATTTTATGTTCTAATGTATTTTCAGTACTCATGATAATTCTTTTTGACCTTAAACCTTCTACCTTTATAGCCTCTACCTTACTTCAACCTGATTTCGCTTACACTCATCCCCTGTGGAACCATTGGGAAAACGTTGTTTTCTCTTCCAACCATTACTTCTAATAAATAAGAGCCTTCGTGGTTGATCATGGTTTCTAAAGCCTGCCTTAAGTTTGCACGTTCATCAACCTTACTTGCTTCGATGTAGTAAGATTTGGCTAAAGCCACAAAATCAGGACTGGTGATGTTTACAAAAGAATAGCGTTTATCATGGAATAACTGTTGCCATTGACGAACCATGCCCAAGAAACGGTTGTTTAAGATCAGGATTTTTACTGCAGCACCAAATTGCATAATGGTACCCAATTCTTGCGGAGTCATCTGGAAACCGCCATCGCCGATAATGGCAATAACTGTTTTATCCGGTGCACCATATTTAGCGCCGATGGCAGCCGGTAAACCAAAGCCCATGGTACCCAATCCACCAGAAGTAATATTGCTACGGGTATTGTTAAAGTTGGCGTAACGGCAGGCTACCATCTGGTGCTGGCCAACGTCGGTAACAATTACCGCATCACCACCACATATTTCGTTAATGTTGCGCAATACTTCGCCCATGGTCATTTCATCGCCTGTTGGGTAAAGTTCGGGAGTAATGACCTGATCTATCTCCTGTTGGTTATATTCTTTAAATTTTGCTAACCAATCTTCGTGTTTATTCTCATTAACCAGGTTGGTTAATAGGGGTAGGGTTTCTTTGCAATCGCCCCAAACACCAACTTCAGCCTTAACGTTTTTATCAATTTCGGCAGGATCGATATCAAGGTGTACTACCCTGGCCTGTTTGGCATATTTATCTAAACGACCGGTTACGCGGTCATCAAAACGCATACCGATGGCTATAAGTACATCAGCCTCGTTGGTTAATACGTTTGGACCATAATTGCCGTGCATACCCAACATACCTACGTTTAAAGGATGTGAAGTTGGGATAGCGCTTTCGCCCATGATTGTCCATGCAGCCGGAATTCCTGTTTTTTCGATAAAAGCTTTGAATTCTTGTTCTGCTTTACCTAGTATTACACCTTGTCCGAATAGAATAAAAGGTTTTTTAGCTGAATTGATTAATGCTGCTGCCTGCTCAATATACTCAACCCTAACTTTCGGTTTCGGGCGGTAACTGCGGATGTGGTTACATTTTACATATTCAGGAAACTCTTCTAACTGTATCTGCGCATTTTTGGTAATATCGATTAAAACCGGGCCTGGTCTGCCGCTTTTGGCAATGTAGAAAGCTTTAGCCAATACTTCCTGGATTTCTTTTGCATCGGTAACCTGATAATTCCATTTGGTAACAGGGGTAGTAATGTTGATTACATCCGTTTCCTGGAAAGCATCGGTACCTAATAAGTGTGCGAAAACCTGACCAGTGATACAAACCAATGGCGTACTATCGATTTGAGCATCTGCTAAACCGGTAACCAGGTTGGTTGCGCCTGGTCCACTGGTTGCAAATACAACACCTACCTCACCGCTTGCTCTTGCAAAACCTTGGGCAGCATGGATACCGCCCTGTTCGTGACGCACCAATATATGTTCTAATTTATCGGCATAATCGTAAAGGGCATCATAAATAGGCATGATTGCGCCACCTGGATAACCGAAAATAGTGGTTACACCTTCTTCAATTAATCCATTCAACAAAACCTGCGAGCCTGTTCCTTTAAAGGTTTTTGAGGTTCCTGCTTTCGCCTCGGTTTGTTGTATTGTTTCTTGTGCAGTTTCCATAGTTATGTTTTTGCGGTTCTATTATTCTTTAATTTTAAACCCTATTCTTTCTCTGTCATTCCACTTTATCTGAGCAATTTTCTCGTCGATTAAATTTTCCATTGCATCATAAAGTTCATTTAGTTGAACATCGTGTTCGCCTATGCGTTCTTTAATTTCTGTTAACTGTTCGTTGATAGTGCTTTGTTTCAATAAAATTTTACGCACATCAACAAAAGCCCTCATAATGGCAATGTTCATATTAATGGCTTTGTCGCTATTTACAACACCGCTTAACATGGCTACTCCTTGCTCTGTAAAGGCATAAGGCAGCTTTCTGGTGCCGCCCCAACTTGAAGTCACAATTTGTGACATCAAGTTGGGTTGATCACTTATCACAATTTGTGATGAAACATTCTCATTAATTGCATCTATTTGAAATTTTATACTTTCAAACTCTGCCGAAGTTAACTGGAACATAAAATCATCTGGAAAACGTTTAATGTTACGTTTTACGGCCTGATTTAATACTCTTGTTTCCACTTCATAAAGTGATGCGAGATCGAAATCGAGCATTACTCTTTCTCCCCTGATTTCATAAATCCTGTTCTGAATACTTTTAATTATCTGCATAATCTATTTTTTAGTAATCAATTAATCTAGGGGATGATTTTTTGATTTTTAGTATTCGTCGGTTACGCAACCACTGGCCGCATCCGATACTGTTTTAGCATATTTATATAAAACACCTTTTGTTACTTTTAATGCTGGCTGAACATAGTTTTTCCTACGCTCGGCAATCACTTCTTCGCTTACCTGCAAACTGATGATATTGTTCACGGCATCGATCAAAATCCGGTCGTTATCTTCTACCAATCCGATTAAACCACCTTTGTATGATTCAGGCGTGATGTGCCCAACCACGAAACCATGCGTACCACCAGAGAAACGTCCGTCGGTAATTAAAGCAACCGATTTACCTAAACCAGCACCGATAATGGCCGAAGTTGGTTTCAACATTTCTGGCATACCCGGCGCGCCAACCGGACCTGAATTTTTAATTACGATAACATCACCGGGTTGAACGCGGCCGCTTGAAATACCGGCAATTAAATCATGCTCGCCATCAAATACACGTGCAGGACCTTCGAATTTTTCGCCTTCTTTACCGCTGATTTTAGCTACAGAACCTTTTTCGGCAAGGTTTCCGTAAAGAATCTGCAAGTGACCGGTTGCTTTGATTGGTTCGCTTAATTTTTGAACGATTTTCTGATCGTAATCCATAATCGATTTCACATCAGCCAAATTCTCAGCCATCGTTTTTCCGGTTACGGTTAAACAATCGCCGTGTAATAAACCCTCATTTAACAAATATTTTAGTACAGCAGGGATACCACCATATTGGTGTAAATCCTGCATTAAGTATTTTCCACTAGGTTTAAAATCGGCAAGTACCGGTGTTACATCGCTCATTTTCTGGAAATCATCCTGTGTAATTTCTACACCGATGGCTTTACCCATGGCAATAAAGTGTAAAACAGCGTTGGTACTACCACCTAATACAATAATCGAACGGATCGCATTTTCGAATGCTTTTCTCGTCATGATATCGGAAGGTTTAATATCTTTTTCCAATAAAACCTTAATGTATTTACCGGCATCTAAACATTCCTGTTTTTTTTCCGGACTTATGGCCGGATTTGAAGAAGAGTAAGGTAAACTCATACCCAAAGCCTCAATAGCCGAAGCCATTGTATTGGCTGTATACATACCGCCACATGCACCTGCACCGGGGCAGGTATGTTTAATGATACCCTGATAATCTTCTTCTGAAAGGTTACCGCAGATTTTTTGCCCCAATGCCTCAAAAGCCGAAACAATATTTAATTCTTCGCCTTTATAATGGCCAGGGGCGATTGTGCCACCATAAACCATGATTGAAGGGCGATCTAAACGGGCCATGGCCATAATTGCACCAGGCATGTTTTTATCGCAACCAGGGATAGAGATAATCCCGTCATAATATTGTCCACCACAAATGGTTTCGATACTATCGGCAATTACATCGCGGCTTACAAGCGAATAACGCATGCCATCGGTACCATTGCTCATCCCATCACTTACTCCAATGGTATTAAAAATCAAGCCGACTAAATCATTTTTCCAGACCCCAGCTTTGACGTCTTTTGCAAGGTCGTTTAAGTGCATGTTGCAGGTGTTACCATCGTAGCCCATACTTGCAATACCGACCTGTGCTTTAGCCATATCAGCATCGGTTAAACCGATTCCGTAAAGCATAGCCTGTGCAGCCGGTTGCGTTGGATCTTGTGTAAATGTTTTACTGTACTTGTTTAATTCGCTCATTGTTTAAATTGTATATGGTTCTGTTAGTTTTAAATATTTTGAGGCAAAAAAAAACCGCCTCGTTTCGGAGGCGGTTTCGATATTGTATATTTTTATATTATACGCAACGATTTCCACCTCTCTTTTGAGAAATGACAATAATTAAGTTGCTAATAATGTTTGTGTTTATATTCATGCTGTTCACTGAACACAAACATACTAACTTCCTGAAAAATGCAAAGAACTATTTTACTGTATTTCTCTATTTTTTTACGCCGATTACAATTCCCGTTGCCCAAACCTGTTTGGTAAGGTGCAGATCATCACGTGATTCTAAATCTTTGATCAACTTAATCGCTTTTTCCTGATGTCCTTCAGGCCAATTTTGTTGAGGTAACATATCATCTATGATATAAAGGCCACCTTTATTGAGCATGGCGATGGCCTCGTCTAAAAGCAAATATTTTCCATGCCAGGTATCTGCAAATATGTAATCGAATTTTTTGTCTTTATTCTTTTCAATCCACTCGGCGCCATCGGTATCAACCAGGGTTAAACGATCGTCGTTTCCAAGGAAATCTTCCGCAATGGCTAAAAATTTAGCATCGTTATCTATCGAAGTCAATGTACTGGCCTCATCAAGCCCATCCAATATCCACGAAGTGGATAAGCCTGTTCCGGTGCCAAGCTCCAGAAATTTGCCCGAAGGTTTAGAGGCAGCAAGCGTTTTAAGCAAAGAGCAGGTTAATACGTCAGATGCCATATCAAATCCCGAAGCCTTAGTAGCAGCATCTATCTGCTGATAAGCTTTTGGGTAATGTTGATTGATATCTTCGGTCATCTGCTTTTTGAGTGTTTTTTATTGTTTAAATTCCTGTTTGGGATAATGGTTTTTTAGTCAATAGTTAATAGTCAGATTCGCTATCAACCATGATCCATTTAACTATTTAGCCATTAACCAATATACTAATCGCTAGATAATCACCTCGTAATTCACTTTTTCGAGCACCAGGTTTTTATAGGCCCGTTGTATGGTATAACCGATAGATTCTCTCCATAAAGAGCGGAAAACGATATCGTCAATCGAAGCGATTCCTGCAATTTCGGTTGCTGTTCCGCATAAAAAAGCACTATCAGCCTTTCTTAAATCTTCAATGGTTAATTTTTTCTCAATGCATTCTATATCCAGTACGTTACAAAGCTCTTTTACAGTTGCGCGCGTAATACCCGGTAAAATATTCCCCAATGAGGGTGTGTATAATTTACCATCTTTTTCGAGGAAGATATTTGCCCCTGATGCTTCTGCAACAAAACCATGCATATCCAAAAGCAACGCTTCGTCGTAACCTTTAATGTTAGCAGCAGTGGTAGCTAAAATTGAGTTTACATAATTTCCACTCAATTTGGCCTCCATCGGAGCTGATTTAGGATTTGGCCTTTCGTAATCTGAAACCGTTAATTTTAATAATTTGTTGCCCGAATAAGCGTCCCACTCCCAGGCGCAGATTAAAATTGAAACCCCACTGGGTTCATTCAGTTTCATGTTCGGATGGCAAAAAACCAAAGGACGGATATAAGCATCTTTCAGTTTGTTTAACTGCAACAGTTTATAAGTTGCAGCAATCAGTTCCTGTTTATCCCAAGGGAAGGGAATATTAGCCAACTGACAAGAGCGCTCCAAACGGTCGAAATGGGCGGCAGCTTTGAAAATACGGTTGCCGTTGTGCGTTTTATAGGCTCTAATACCCTCGAATGCCGCATAGCCATAGTGTAACGACTGACCATAAAGATCGGTACTGCTATTTACAGCCTTTTCAAACTTTCCGTCGAGGTAAATAATCGTATTAGCATTATAGTACTTCATAATACGCTGTTTTGTTATTTAAAAAAAGCGTCCCGTTTATACCGGGACGCTTTAAATATTAGTTTTTTAAAATTATTTAAAAGCTGCCCATTTTCTTCCCTAGCAAAATGCCTAGGAGTAGAAGGTTAATTAAAATGACTGGTAACAACACAACATTGCCCACCACATTTGTAGTAAGAACGGCTGTTAATATGTTGTTCTGAATCGTCATGATAATCTCATTGTTTATAAAAACCAATTTAGTTTTTGGTTCATTAATATGCAAGAGAAATCAGAAAAAAGTTGAATCGGAATATAATTCTTATTTTTTTGTATTTATCGGAATATAATTCTTGCTGCGGATCGGAATAGTTATTTAATGCCGATAGCTGTAGACCAAATATCAAAACGGTATACGGTATGTTTATTATGCTTGCATTATAAATTTTTAAATATTCTGCCTAAAATGAATAAAAGCCCTCGGAAAGTTGAAAATTCGTAGGGTATTTTGGTATTAAAATTTGAGGTAATAACGAAACCGTCTGACGTTGATAATAAGCCTTTTTCGCCATTAATTGAAAATAGTTGTGTAATTTGATTTCAGAAATATTCCTATGAAAATAACTTATATCGTTTTTATTGTTCTAGTTACGCTATGTGCGGCCTGTTCTTCAACTGACAGGAATGCACATCTGAAAATGGGCGATCAGACTTTTGTAACATCCGATGGCATAAAATTGGCCCTAAAAGTTGCCGGTAAGGGACCGGTTTGTATTTATTTACATGGCGGGCCCGGTCAGGATTTTCTGTCATTTGAGAAAATGGGAGGATCAGCGCTGGAGAAATGCCTAACCATGGTTTACCTGGATCAAAGGGGATCGGGACATTCTCAAAATGCGAAGGATTATAGTTTAAACCGTGTGGTGCAGGATATAGAAGAATTGCGCGTAAAATTAGGACTAGAGAAAGTGTATCTACTCAGCCATTCATTCGGTGGGGTACTGGCTATTAATTATGCATTAAAATATCCCAAAAACTTATCGGGTATGATTATGGCCAATACGATAGCCCATTTTATGAACACAGATCAGATGCAGGAACAGATAGCATATGGTTACCGGTTATTGAAAAAGGATACGGTTATAAATGAAAGAGATTTTGCAAAATTGATGAGTGGGGCAGCATTGGTCAGGAAAAAATTGAGTGCGGCACATCTTGGCTATAAATATATTGCCAACGATGTAAATACCATTATCAAAATGGATAGCATCGAAAATTCATATAAACGTACATCGGATTTTGGCATGACGCTCTTTATGCCGTTAATAGATGCTACAAAAGTGCAGCAATACCCTGAATACTTTAGAGATTATGCTTTGTTAACCGACAAAATTAAAATCCCGGTTTTGATTATAACAGGGAAGGAGGACCATGCCGTTGGACCAGATTATTATAAGAATTACAGGTTTGCCAACCAGAAAGTGGTACAGTTAGCAGGTTCGCACATGCTCTATTACGAAAATAATAAAACATTTATCGATGCGGTTTGTGGGTTTGTTAAATAATAACTAAGTTTTAGCTACTTTATCTAATGCATGCTTCCTGCAAAGTAGACTCTGAAATGAATTCAGGGTGACGGCTATGATTTTAGATAAGCGCTAGATATCTTTTAGAGCTTAACTTTGATTATAATTGTTTAAAACCCCAAGATAACAAAAAAGCCTCCAGATTATTAAATCGGGAGGCTTTATAAATGAGTTGATTTTTTGCTTAAGCGATACCTTCGGCTAAAACCACAACTTTGTTATGGATTGCTTCAACTACACCGCCTTTGATAAAAAAGCGCTGCTCTTCGGCTTTGTTTGCTTTTATAATAACTTCTCCATCTTCTAAAGTAGAGATGATAGGGGCGTGGTCTCTTAAAATCTGAAAAGAACCTAAAGTACCAGGAACCGTAACCGCAGTTACTTCACCTTCGAAAACTTTTTTATCTGGAGTTAATATTTCTAAATTCATCTTGAATAGATTTGAGATTTGAGATACGAGATTTGAGACCAAGTCTCTCTCATATCTCATATCTAGTGTCTCACGTCTCTCTTAGTTCGCTTCTGCTAATAATTTTTTACCTTTTTCGATTGCATCTTCAATGCTACCAACTAAGTTAAATGCAGCTTCAGGATACTCATCAACTTCACCATCCATGATCATGTTAAATCCTTTGATGGTATCTTTAATGTCAACCAATACACCTTTTAAACCTGTAAACTGCTCGGCTACGTGGAAAGGTTGAGATAAGAAACGTTGAACACGACGTGCTCTTGATACTACCAATTTATCTTCTTCAGATAACTCGTCCATACCCAAGATCGCAATGATATCCTGTAATTCTTTATAACGTTGTAAAGTTTCTTTAACGCGTTGTGCAGTGTTATAGTGCTCATCACCTAATACGGCAGGAGAAAGGATACGTGAAGTAGAATCCAATGGATCTACCGCTGGGTAAATACCTAACTCGGCGATTTTACGCGAAAGTACTGTAGTTGCATCTAAGTGGGCAAAAGTTGTTGCCGGAGCCGGGTCAGTTAAATCATCCGCAGGTACATATACCGCTTGTACTGATGTAATTGAACCACGTTTTGTTGAAGTGATACGCTCCTGCATTAAACCCATCTCAGTTGCCAAAGTTGGTTGGTAACCTACTGCAGATGGCATACGACCTAACAGGGCCGATACCTCAGAACCTGCCTGGGTAAAACGGAAGATGTTATCAACGAAGAAAAGGATATCTTTTCCAGCGCCTTCGCCATCACCATCACGGAAATATTCGGCAACGGTTAATCCTGATAATGCTACACGTGCACGTGCACCAGGAGGCTCGTTCATCTGACCGAAAACCAATGTTGCTTTAGATTCTTTTAATTTTTCGGTATCAACAGCGTTCAGATCCCATCCACCTTTTTCCATTGAGTGTAAGAATTCGTCGCCGTAGTTGATTACACCTGATTCGATAAACTCACGAAGTAAATCGTTACCCTCACGAGTACGCTCACCAACACCTGCGAATACTGATAAACCAGCATAGGCTTTAGCGATGTTGTTTACCAACTCCATGATCAATACCGTTTTACCTACACCAGCACCACCGAACAAACCGATTTTACCACCTTTAGCATAAGGCTCTAGTAAGTCGATTACTTTGATACCTGTAAAAAGCACCTCAGTTTCGGTAGATAAATCTTCAAACTTAGGAGGGGTTGCGTGGATAGGACGACCATCGGTTTTATCAACTGTGTTGATACCGTCAATCGCTTCTCCAACTACATTAAATAAACGACCTTTAATTTGGTCGCCAACTGGCATTTTAATCGCAGCGCCAGTATCAACTACTTTCATACCACGAACCAAACCGTCGGTAGAGTCCATCGAAATTGCACGTACACGGTCTTCACCTAAGTGCTGTTGAACTTCTAAAACAATTTTTTGTCCATTTTCTTTCGTTATCTCTAACGCATCAAAAATTTTAGGTAGATGGGCATCATCAGCAAAGCTAACGTCAACCACAGGGCCGATAATTTGTGCTATTTTTCCTAAGTTAGGCATATCTGTTGTGAGTAAATTTATTACAGTCAATGAATTAAAGCTGTTTATAGGGGCTCCAATTCGGTTGGCAAAGTTAAGTTATTCTTACTGAATTTTAAATATATATTACAAAATTTTTTAACATCCTAAATGTTGTTAACTTTTAACGAAAAAACTGATCGAAAAACTGTCATTTTCAAACGATTAAATCTGGATAACGACTTTAAAAAGTATACCCCAATCCAATTCCGATAGTCAACTGGGTTTCGTCTCCTGTTAACAGGAGGGCGCCAGTTCTGTACATAAAACCACCTGTCGGTTTTTGATGCCTGAAACCAGCCCTTAAAATTACCGGGGTATTAACGGCTTTGTTATCGAAATTATATTCATACCCATTAATGGTAAGCAATTGTCCAGAAAAGCCGTTTAATGGTTTTAATATGGTTAGACCAATACCGGTTTCAAAGAAATTCTTTGATGTACTGCTTTTGCTTAAGAGTAGATTTATTTCCAATGGAAAAATCAAAACATTTTCCAGGGTTGAAAAACCAGCCCTCGGTACAATTTTTACTTCGTTACTTAATTGGAATATCCTGTCGTAGTTGATTGAATATACACCGCCATTTCCAAGCAGCTCGGCATAAATACTGTTTTTTTTTATCGGCGGTTTGGTTAAGGTTGAATCTTGGGCAATGGCTTTAAAGCTAAATAGAAATAATAGAGCGGTTAAAATGGGTTTCATGATTATATTTGGTTCGTGAATTTGATCAGTCTGAAAATTTCGTCACAAACCTATTACAATTAATCGTAAGAGACAAATAACATTTAATCTAAGGGATGAAAAAAATACTTGTTACCGGCAGTAATGGGCTTTTAGGACAAAAAATAACAGAAAAAGTACTGGCCGAAGGGCGGGTAAACCTGGTTGCAACATCAAAAGGGGGAAACCGTTATCCTGTTAAAGAAGGATATGTATATGCCGAAATGGACATACTCGATTCCCGACAGGTAAGAGAAGTTATCGAAAAATACCGTCCTGATGTAATTATCCATACGGCGGCAATGACCAACGTAGATACCTGCGAAGCAAATAAAGAACTTTGCCATCAATTAAATGTAGATGCTGTTAACACCCTGTTATCGATATGCGAAGAAAAAAACATACAGTTGATCCATTTGAGCACCGATTTTGTTTTTGATGGGGCAGATGGGCCTTATAAAGAAGATGCTGCTGTTAATCCGGTAAGTTATTATGGCGAATCGAAAGTGCTGGCCGAAGAGTTGATTAAAAACTCAAAAGCAAAGTGGGTAATTTTAAGAACGATACTGGTTTACGGAATTACCAGTGACATGAGCCGTAGCAATATCGTATTGTGGGCGAAAGGTGCGTTGGAGAAAGCATCGCCTATAAATGTGGTTAACGACCAATGGCGTATGCCTACCCTGGCCGAGGATCTGGCCGAGGCCTGTTTGCTGGCTGTTGAGAAAAATGCCAATGGAATTTACCACATATCGGGCAAAGATTACATGAGCATTGCAGATTTAGTGCGGAAAGTTGCCGATTATTGGAAACTCGATCATTCCTTTATAAATGAGATTAGCTCAGCAAGTTTAAATCAAACGGCAAAGCGACCTGTAAAAACGGGATTTGTGCTGGATAAGGCAATTAAAGATTTAGGTTACAATCCGCATTCTTTTGAAGAAGGATTGGTAATTTTGGAACAACAGATGGCTGGTTAGTCCCGGGTCGGTAGTCCTAAGTCAAGAGTCTAAAAACAATTAAGCAATAAAACCATTTAACAATATATTATTTACTAAAAAAATAAACAATGGCATTACAAGTAGGCGATACCGCCCCGGATTTTAAATTATACAGTTCTGAATTAACAGAAGTTTCCCTTTCAGGTTTTAAAGGCAAAAAAGTAATTATCCACTTTTTCCCGATGGCTTTTACCGGAACATGTACCGAACAGTTGTGCACCATGCGGGATAACTTTAGCTATTACGAAGGCATAGATGCACAGGTTATCGGTATTTCTGTGGATTCTCCTTTCTCATTGGGTAAATTTAAAGAAGTGCAAAGTTACCAGTTCCCGCTATTATCTGATTTTAACAAAGAGGTATCGGCAGCTTACGGTGCTTTTTATGATGAATTTGCCTTCGGATTGAGGGGCGTTTCTAAAAGGGCCGCCTTTGTAATCGATGAAGAAGGAAAAATTGCTTATGCCGAAGTTTTGGAAAATGCAAAGGATTTGCCTGATTTCAAAGCAATTAATGACGCATTGAGCGCATAGGGCATGATCTGCAAAGAAATATTTTGAGATTTTTTTTAAATTTAGTTGGAAATTAAAATATCAAGTTATACCTTTGCAGTCCGTTAACGATACGGAAACGCATTTGTAGCTCAATTGGATAGAGCATCTCACTACGGATGAGAAGGTTTGGGGTTCGAATCCCTACAAGTGCACAAAACCGGAGTAAAAATCACTTAAAGATTTTGCTCCGGTTTTTTTATGTCTCAACTCTCTGTTAATCTGAAAAATAAGCTGAACAGCTTTATCTACTTCAGGTGTTCACGGTGCTTCTCTGTCAAAAAAATCAGCATATATCGCATCCACAATGATTTATTTATGTAGAAATCAGCTGTGGCATAGAATTCAGGCAGGTTTTTAAGGTTGATTGCAGCTAATTCTGCCAGTCCTTCAATATTTAGATCATCTTCTACTTGCTCGCTAACTTAAAGTTTATGAGAAGTTAATTAATTAATTGTTTTGACAATTAAAGATGGAGACCAAGAAACTTAAGTTCAAGATCTCCATCTAGTTGAGTGAAAAACTGAATTATTTTAATTTCTCACCGTTAACAATGCAGTTAAAAAAAACGCTACTGGAACTTTACCAATTGGATGTTTTTAACGGACCTGTTCCCATAGAAACTGATTGCCTCGCTTGTCCATTTCATGCGAGTTCGTCTAACCAAAGAATAGGCGCTATCAGCAGGTATGGTTTTGTTGAAAGCAATGAGCAAAATGGCAGGGTCCTGCCGTTTCTTTTGCCATTCTACGACATCAGGATAAATATTTATATATATATCTGGCACATCATTAGTCTTGTCGTAATAGTCGTGTGGGTTTCCATTGTAATACCTGAATATTGGCAGTTCAAGTGAGCTTAGTAGCACTTGTAAAGGTTTGTTTACGAAGCGTCCCTTATTATCAACAAAATTATATTTTATATATCCTAAAGTATCTGCGTTAAACGATTGTAAAGACCTATAACCCTTGATATTTGACGTGTCTATAATTGGCAATTTCGGTACGCTTATGTTCCGATTGCTAACAGACATGAAGCTAAGCGCTAAAGATATAGCTATTGAACTAATGAAGTATTTATGCATTTTAGGTAGGTTACAAGTTTACAAATGTGTTAGGTTGATAAGGGACACTTCCGAGTTTTAAAAGTTGCATCCCAGAATTTTGTAATACACTCGCAGTTGCTTTAGCCTTTGCTTCTTCAAGTGTAAATCCCATTGTTACAAAATTGTTTATACTACAAACCACTTAAAAGCTGATTTATCCCGTTCTGGAGATGGCTTGCTACATTGTTATTTGATAAAAGCCAGAATATCTTTATTTATTGTTTCTGCTTCGGTAGTTGGCATGCCATGCGGGAAACCCGGGTATGAAATTAATTTGCCATTTTTCAGAAGTGCAGCTGCTTTTGGTGCCTGGTGATAAGGTACAATCTGGTCATCTTCGCCATGTAAAACCAGAACAGGTACATTTGCACTTTTAAGGTCTTCGGTTAAATCCGTTTCAGAAAAGGCTTTAATTCCTTCGTAATGCGCCCTAACCGAACCCATCATGCCCTGGCGCCACCAATTGTGTTTAACACCCTCGTCTACTTTTTTGCCTTCGCGGTTCCAGCCGTAAAACGCGATAGGGAAATCGTAGAAATACTGTGCCCTGGTAAAGCCTGTGCCCTGGCGGATCTCATCAAATACCGCTAACGGCACACCGTCCGGATTATTCTCGTTTTGGATCATAATCGGCGTTACTGCACTGATCAAAACTGCCTTTGCTACACGGTCTTTACCATATTTAGCTACATAACGGATTACTTCGCCGCCACCGGTTGAGTGCCCGATGTGGATGGCGTCTTTTAAATCCAGTGTCTCAACAAGTTCTGCAACATCAGCCGCATAAGTGTCTATATTATGCCCTTCTGATGCCTGGCCCGATCTTCCGTGTCCGCGTCTGTCGTGTGCAATTACCCGGTAACCCTGGTTAGCAAAAAATATCATCTGTGTATCCCAATCATCGCCAGATAAAGGCCAGCCATGATGAAAAACGATCGGTTGCCCTGTTCCCCAGTCTTTGTAATAAATTTCGGTTCCGTCTTTTACTTTAATGGTACTCATAGTTTTAATTTTTAAATGGATGATTTTGTTTAATTCTGATTTTCAATTGAGTATCACAATGCAGAATTGCACTGTCCTGGTCAAAAATCAATTATTGTATCTGCTATTTAGCTTTTGTAAGTTAGCTGTTTCTGTTTGCTTTAGTTAGACTAAATTGATATTATTTAGTTAAATAACCGTGAAGCCTGGAGATTTGTTTAATCTACGTTTCTTAACCTTTTTTTTTGTAAATGACGAAGGAGGGAGCGTAGCTTAAAAACTGTCAGCTTGATTTAGCATCATGTTACGCCGTCTATTTTAAATATTGTTTTTTATGTTTTTCATTTGAGTATACCGGTATTTTGTTGATTATATTTGTGGTTTATTCTCTGATCGGAAAAGGCCATGCACTACACGTTACTCCAATTTATTATTCTGCTTTCGGTGGCTTTTATGCTGATTATGCTGGCGCAGAAGGTTAAAATTTCCTACCCCATATTTTTGGTTATTGCGGGTTTGGGCATTAGTTATATTCCGGGTATTCCGGCCATGTCTATAGATCCGGAGATCATTTTCCTGATTTTCCTCCCACCTTTGTTGTATGAGGCTGCATGGTACACATCCTGGAACGATTTCTGGCGGTGGCGCAGGCCGATCAGTTTACTGGCCTTCGGTTTGGTAATCATTACCTCGCTGGCAGTTGCTTTTTTAACTTCTTCGATGATTCCGGGTTTTACGCTCGCTATGGGTTTTTTGTTGGGCGGTATTGTTTCACCTCCAGATGCCATTGCGGCCACCTCGGTATTAAAAAATATTACCGTACCAAAACGGATTACAACCATTTTAGAGGGCGAAAGTTTGGTTAATGATGCATCCAGCTTAATTGTACTGCGTTTTGCACTGGCTGCGGTGATTACCGGTCAGTTTTCGTTTTCGGATGCGGCCACCGATTTCTTTTTGAGTACCGTAATGGGTATTGTAATCGGTTTGGCAGTAGCACATGTAATGTATCTTATCCATCGGTTTTTGCCAACCACGCCAAGTATCGATTCGGCCTTAACCCTTGTATCGCCGTATTTTATGTACCTGGCGGCAGAGCAATTCCACTTTTCGGGGGTAATGGCTGTGGTAAGTGGTGGTTTGTTTTTATCTTACCGCTCGCACGAGATTTTTGTAGATGGACAGAGCCGTTTGCAAGCTGTAAATGTTTGGGCAACTTTGGCCGTTATTTTAAATGCATTGGTATTTATCCTTATCGGTTTAGAACTTCCTGTAATTATGGCAGGTTTAGAGGGCTATTCGATCTGGGAGGCAACAGGTTATGGCTTGGTGATCAGTGCACTGGTAATCGTTTTAAGAATTGCATGGATTTATCCGGTAGCATTTATACCACGGTGGCTATCAAAAAAAGTGAGACAAAGCGAAGTGCATCCCGGTTGGAAAGGTCCGTTAATTATTGGCTGGGCAGGCATGAGGGGAGTAGTTTCATTAGCTGCGGCATTATCGCTACCCATAACCACTGCAGCGAATATCAATTTTCCTCACCGTAACCTCATCATCTTTATCACTTTTGTGGTGATACTGGTTACCCTGGTTTTTCAGGGATTAACATTACCCTATATTATCAGGGCGATCAATATTTATGAGATCGATCCGCTTGTTCCGGATGAGCAGCAGGAAGCAAATATTAAACTGAGGCTTTTAAATGTTTCTTTATCACGTTTAGAAGATCAATATGCCAACGAAGTGGAAGGAATTGGATTGGTTAAAGGTTTGAAAAATGAGCTGGAGCACAGTTTAGGCCATACCTCAAGGAGGTTGGAATCGATGGAGTGCGAAGAAATTGAAAATGCCGAAATGGAGGTTTATAACGATGTTTTACGTGATATTTATCGCATCCAAAGGCAGGAACTACATAAAATCCGTAAAGAAAAAACGTTTAGCGATGAGGTAATCAGAAAACAGGAGATGCAGATCGATCTGTCGGATACCAAAATACCGCATGCGAGGAAAAAATAGGGGGAACAGGCTCGTCATTGCGAGAAGGCTTTTTCAGCCGACGAAGCAATCTTACAACTATGGGTTATAGCGATCGTTTTAAGATTGCTTCGTCGTGCCTCCTCGCAATGACGAGTCATTTTATTAAACTCTGTCATTGGCAAATCTATTCCACCTAAAAACTAATATTGTGCGTGTTTTTGATTTCGGCCATTACAAAAGTGCTGTGCGTACTGCCTATGCTTTCTACCGAGCCCAGTTTATTGAAAACAAAATCCTGATAATGTTTCATGTCTTTTGCATATACTTTTAGGATGAAATCGTAATCACCCGAAATGTTATAACACTCTACAACTTCCTCAATATTAAGAATGTCCTCTACAAAGCGGTTGCCTATTTTTTTGTCGTGCTGTTTGAGTTTGATGTTACAGAAAACAATAAAACCCTGATTGAATTTTTCTGCATCAAGAATTGCAATGTACTTCTTGATATAGCCACTGTTTTCCAGTCTTTTTATCCGTTCGAAAACGGGAGAGGGAGAAAGGTTTACAAGTTCGGCAAGCTCCTTATTGGTATACTTTGAGTTGTTGCACAATAACTTCAGCAACGATAAATCCGTTTCATCTAAATCCTTCATAGAATAATTTTCTTTTCAGGTAGTAAAAATAGTTTATTAAAAGTATAATATGCTTTAATTATTTCAATATAAAGATAATTTATCTGATTATTTTCTTTTTTAAAGCTTTATAATCTTAAAATGTATCTTTGTTGAAGTTTAAAGCTGATTTGTAATAATTAAAGTTCTTTACATATTTCAACAATCGGAAAAGGTTTTACTTAGCGGTGAATTAATAGGGAATCGTGTGCAAATCACGAGCTGTCGCGCAACTGTAAGTAACACAAAAGGTTTTACCAATAATGGTCACTGTGCAAACGGGAAGGCCGGTAAAAGCCGTTACAAGTCAGGATACCTGCCTTTTCTGAATTGACGATACTTCCGCGTAAAGAGGTTATTGGTCAGATTGTATAGCTTATAAGGTGCAAACCCTCAGGGGTTGGCTGTGCCTGTTCGTGTCTATCTTTCCTTCTCAAATCCTTTTTTTTGCCAGTAGTATTCTGAATAACCAAGAACTTTTTAATGATCATTAACCATTTAAAAAGTTAAAGAAATACATGGAAAATATCCAAGATACCATCAAGAATGAATTTGTCTTCACGCTAAAGAGCACTTGTTTAGATGAAAACTATCACCCCTCAAGTCAGACGCGTCTGACAACCAATTTTGCAAACCTGGCCAGAGGAGCTAACCGCCAGCAAAACTTACGTAATGCCTTAAATATGATCAACAATCGATTTAATGCATTGGCTCATCTGGATAATCCAAAAGGTGACCGTTACCTTGTAGAACTCGAAATCCTCACCGTAACAATGCGTATCGATGATAAGAACGGTATTAACGATCTGCCGATGATCGAAGTTTTAAAAACGAATATTTTTGACCGTAGGACTGGTCAGCAAATCGAAGGTGTTGCAGGAAATAATTTTTCTTCTTATGTGCGTGATTATGATTTTAGTGTTTTATTGATCGACTACAATAAGGATAAGCCTAGTTTTACTGTTCCTGAAAATTTTGGAGATCTGCATGGAAAACTTTATAAGTGCTTTGTGAATTCGTTAACTTATAAAGAGCACTTTAAGATGTCGCCGATCATCTGCCTGAGTGTATCGGGCAATAAAACCTATACCCGCACGGAGTACCAGCATCCCATTCTGGGGTTTGAGTACCAGCAGGACCAGTATTCTCTCACTGATGAATACTTCGCTAAAATGGGCTTGAAAGTTCGTTTTTTCATGCCTCCAGACGCTGTGGCGCCGATGGCTTTTTATCATTCCGGAGATTTGCTTTCTGATTATACTGACCTTGGACTGATCAGCTCAATCAGCACGATGGAGACTTTCCAGAAGATCTATCGCCCGGAAATTTATAATGCAAATTCGGCTGCTGGAAAAGTCTATCAGCCAAGTCTTAAGCACGAAGATTATTCACTGACCCGAGTGGAATATGACCGCGAAGAGCGCAGCCGGTTGGCCATTGAACAGGGTAAATATGCCGAAGAGCATTTCATCAAGCCTTACCAGGATATCCTTGAGCAATGGTCTGCCAATTTCTCACTTTAATTAATACCACACATTAAAATTATTCTATGACTAAGAAATTATTATTGCCTACCTCAATTGTTGGAAGTCTGCCCAAGCCTGCCTGGCTTGCACCACCCGAAAAACTATGGTCACCATGGAAATTGGAAGGCGATCAGTTGATTGAAGGAAAACAGGATGCACTGCGCATTACATTGCAGGAACAGGAACTGGCAGGACTGGATATCGCTTGTGATGGTGAGCAGACACGCCAACATTTCGTAACCACTTTTATCGAGCATTTGAGCGGCGTAGATTTTGAAAACCGCAAAACTGTGCGAATCCGTGACCGTTATGATGCGAGTGTTCCGATGGTTGTTGGCGATGTTGCACGCCAGAAAGCAGTTTTTGTTGAAGACGCCAAGTTCCTTCGTAAACAGACCGACAAACTGATCAAATGGGCATTACCCGGACCATTGACCATGGTAGATACGTTGTATGATGGCCATTACAAAAGTCGTGAAAAATTAGCCTGGGAATTTGCCAAAGCACTCAATGAAGAGGCAAGAGAACTTCAAGATGCTGGAGTAGATATCATCCAGTTTGACGAACCTGCATTCAATGTCTTTTTTGATGAAGTTAACGATTGGGGAATGGCAGCATTAGAAAAGGCCATTGAAGGGTTAACCTGCGAAACTGCGGTGCATATCTGCTACGGATATGGCATACAGGCTAATACCGATTGGAAGAAGACACTGGGCTCAGAGTGGCGTCAATATGAAGAAGTTTTTCCGAAAATTCAAAAATCTAAAATTGATATTGTTTCATTAGAATGTCACAACTCAAACGTGCCTTTAGATCTGATGGAACTTGTTCGCGGTAAAAAAGTGATGGTGGGTGCCATTGACGTGGCAACCGGCACGATCGAAACGCCTGAAGAGGTAGCCAATACCCTGCGTAAAGCGCTTGAATTTGTGGATATTGAGAAACTCTACCCTAGTACAAACTGTGGTATGGCTCCATTGTCAAGAGCGGTAGCCAGAGGTAAGTTATGTGCTTTGAGCGCAGGCGCAGAGATCATACGCAAAGAAAATGCGGGTTAAGAATATATAAATCACATTGAAGAAGTTATTAGCAATATTAAGTAAAGCAGGTTTCGACGGTTTCCTGCTCATGATAGGCACTATGATCCTGCTGGCCTATTTTTTGCCGCAGCCGGGCATGGTTAGAAAACCTGTTTCACTGGAGCAGATCGCAGGCGTAGGCGTTTCGTTGATCTTTTTATTTTATGGTCTAAGATTGAGTGTGGAGAAATTAAAAACCGGGCTTGCCAACTGGAAAATGCATATCATTGTCCAGTTGACCACCTTTTTGTTTTTCCCGCTTGTCGTTTTGGCATCCCGCCCGCTGTTTGCCGGCACCAATTTCGAAGTGCTTTGGTTGGGTATATTTTTTCTGGCAGCTCTACCATCCACCGTTTCCTCTTCGGTGGTCATGGTTTCCATTGCCAAGGGCAACATTCCCGCGGCCATTTTCAATGCGAGCATTTCCAGTCTGATCGGCGTAGTGGTGACACCGCTATGGGTCGGGCTGTTCATCGCTTCTGCGACCGGACATTTTGATGTTACGGATATTGTCATCAAGTTGGTTCTTCAAGTGTTGTTACCGGTCATCATCGGCATTAGCCTCAACGCCCGTTTTGGGGCCATTGCCGAAAAATATAAGAAACAGTTGAAATATTTCGACCAGGCAATCATCCTTACCATCATTTACACGTCCTTCTGTAAGTCATTCTCTGAACATTTGTTCGCAGGCTTTACCGCGCTTGAACTTGCCGGACTCGCTGGGGGGATGATAGCCTTGTTTTTTGCCGTATTCTTTTGCGTCGGATTACTCAGCCGTTTGTTTGGCTTTTCAGATGAAGATCGCATTACGGTTTTATTTTGCGGGTCTAAAAAGTCATTAGTACATGGTACCGTCATGTCAAAAGTGCTCTTTCAGCACAGTACCATCACCGGTATTGTATTGCTGCCACTCATGCTTTACCATGCCCTGCAGTTGATTGCCGCCAGCATCATCGCTCAGGGCATGGCCCGGCGAAAAGAAGAAAAATAGACCTATGAAGCTTTTAGAAAAAATAAAGTTGGGCAATGTCAGCCTAAAAAACAGAATAGCCATGGCAGCGATGACCAGGGGGCGCTCGGACATTAATGGCCTTGTAGGTGATATGACGGAAATCTACTATGCCCAAAGGGCAAGTGCAGGCCTGCTGTTTAGCGAAGCCATCAGGATCAGTGAAGAGGCTACCGGAAGTCCGCTTACGCCGGGTATTTTCACGGATCAACAAATAGCCGCCTGGAAAAAGGTCACAACTGCAGTACACGATAAAGGTGGCGTGATAATAGCCCAGCTTTGGCACACCGGCCGTATGGGACATTCTATAGACCGGAACGGAAAGCTCCCGCTTGCGCCATCACCCTTGCCCATCCTGGGGATGCAGCATTTTACTTCCCTGGGCAGAAAGGATTTTGAGATACCTCAGGAAATGACGGTCCGGGAGATCAGGCAAACTATTAAGGACTATGGCCGGGCGGCAAAAAATGCGATGGCGGCAGGTTTTGATGGGGTCACGCTCCACGCCTGCAATGGCTGTCTGCCCAACCAATTCTTAGCTGAAAGTTCCAACCAAAGGACGGATGCTTACGGCGGCAGCATCCCCAACAAAATCCGCTTCGTGCAGGAGGTGATGCAGGAATTGATCCGCGTGGTGGGTGGTGAAAAGGTGGGCATTAAAATAGCTCCATTCCATTCCTATGGTGAGATGGTACTGGATGACCCTGCCGCTACCTACACCTACCTTATCGAGAAACTGAACGAATTGGATTTTGCCTATGTGGAACTCATGAGGCACAGCCCAAATTTTCCTCTGCCTGAACATTATGCAGCTGAAGACGAGATCGAATTCTTTGGTAGGAAAATACGTCAGACAGTTATCGCGAATGCTGGGTATGATAAGGCTTCGGCTGAAGCTGAACTTGAAAAAGGCATTGCCAAACTGATCTCCTTTGGCAAGCTATACATCGCGAACCCTGATCTGCCTCAGCGGTTCGAGAAAAATGCACCGCTTATTGAGCCGGACAGGGCGACAATGTATGGTGGCGGGAAACAGGGGTATATCGATTATTCTCGCTTGGACGAAGAAAATGCAACCCAGCATATATAATGAACAACAGCTATTATTTGTAAATAAATCAACTGATGTTACTGCGCTTGTACGCACATCGTCTCCTGCCGGGAACTTTTCCTTTTCCGATTATGAGGATGATGATGAAGATTCGGGTTTTTGTTGTCCCTGTTGTTTGCCGCGTTGATAAAATATTTGCCGGCTTTTTACCTGCTCATGGCTAAACTTACAGCATAACTATCTTCCAGTAATCGGTAACGGGTTATCAATCCATTCTTAAAAGTGATCTGTATGAAAAAAACAGAATCAACTATTTTATCGGTAGCCAGCATTTTGGTCGAAAATTCGCCTGTAATAATGGCAACACTTTCATCGGTAAGGATATGGTCAATCTTTGCCGAAACAGGTTCGGTATTTTGCCATAAAAGTTGAAAAAAAGATTGTACCTCAGTGCGGTTGTTCCTTCGGCCCGTCCATGGTACAAGAGTTTCATTGCCGGGAATGTACCAGTCTACTTCCTCATCAAAAAGAGCGGTCAGTTTTGTGATGTCGCGTTGGGTTAAGCAGGTTAAAAATTGTTGTACCAGTAGCTGCGTGTTTGTTGTTGTCATGATATGATTGATGCTATTTTTAGTTTAATCTTTTAGTTTTATGCTTAAAAAATATTCTCCCAGAGGAGAAAGCGTATATCCCGGCTCATAACTGATGGTTAGCCCAAGGTTTTTCAGTTTTCGTATATTAAGTTTTAGCCATTCTTTTTCCGTGCCTAATTTCAGCGCTAAATCTCCGGCTTTTAGCCTGGGGTGGTTAGCTATAGCTTTGAGCACCGCAATAGTCCAGTCTCCTTTTTTGCTATTTTTATCGAGCCTGTTTAATTTTTCATCAAGCAGCATAAATTCATCAGGCGATAAGCTTGTTTTTTTCCTTAACTGCAAACGGGGATCTTCTGATTTATATTTTAACCGGATTTCGTATAAATTACCTGTAGCATTTGCCGGAAAGCTTTTTTCAAGCTCCTCAATGCCTGAAAAACCTGCCTGTTTTAAATCATTAATTGTGATTTCTTCCGGTTTTTTGATCGTTACATCAATAATTTCGATTATTCCGACTGCGGTTTTTATTGAACTTCCCTTTTTTGCCGAAGGTTTATTCCATTTACGGAAGGCGAGTGAGATTTTTCCTGATTTTATACCATCCAGTACGATTGTTTTTATTAACATGATATCATTTTGGTTACGTATTGATTAAATATATAAGGATTTTCTGCCCTTTAGTGCCTTTAAACATAGCTACTTGTTTGGTTCGGTAATCTATTATTTCAAGAATATTCTGTAAAATATAAATATGGCACAAGATTCTTTGTAGAATAAGATAAATGTCATTAAAATACCGCTTTTTTAAATAAAATCTTAATTATAAATGGCATCTAAATTAATAATTATATATTTGCAGCCTTGAAAGTAAACAATGTCTAATCCTATTAATCAGTGATTTGAACGTTACTTTTAACAGAGCCGTAGGAATAAGGCTTTTTTAATTTTGAAGACAACCTAAACAACTTGAATGCTTAATTTAGTTCTCTTTGGCCCTCCAGGGGCGGGTAAAGGCACCCAATCTGAAAAACTGATTTCAAAATATCAGTTGGTACACGTTTCAACAGGCGATCTTTTTAGAGCACACGTTAAAGGAGAAACCGAATTAGGAAAAAAAGTTAGTCAATTGTTAGCTGATGGGGAATTGGTACCAGATGCGATTACAATTGCAATGCTTGAAGAAGAGGTGGATAAAAATCCTGATGCAAAAGGATTTGTGTTTGATGGATTTCCGCGTACCGTTCCACAAGCGATTGAGCTTGATTTGTTTTTAGAGCGTAAAGGCAGTAAAGTTGCCGGTGTAATTGCTTTAGATGTTGATCAGGACGAGCTAACCAAGCGTATTGCTGAGCGCCATAAAATTAGTGGCAGACCAGATGATGACGCTGAAAAATTGAAAAAACGTATTTCGGAATACTTTGATAAAACCATCCACGTATTACCTTATTATGAGGAGCAGGGTAAGTTGAACAAGGTTAACGGAATTGGTGAAATTGAAACCGTATATAACGATCTTTGTGCGGTAATCGATCAGTACCACTATTAGTATCAAGCCGGATTAGTACTCCGGTATCAAGTAGAAAGTATCAAGAAAAGTGGTCGTATTAATTTATGACCTGATATTTCAAAAAACATACAAAGAGTTATAATGTTAAAAACGTTATAACTCTTTAATTTTAACGAAAGTGTTACCACAACATTTCAACGTTAAAACATTAAAACAATTCAATAATAACAATATGTCGCAGGGTTCGAATTTCGTAGATTATGTAAAAATTTGTTGCCGTTCTGGTAAGGGCGGAGCAGGTTCGGCGCATTTGCATCGTGATATTTTAACATCAATGGGTGGACCTGATGGTGGTGATGGCGGTCGTGGCGGCCACATTATCGTTAAAGGAAGCATCCATATCTGGACATTATTGCACCTTAAATACCGCAAGCACATTATCGCAGAGGATGGTGGTGCAGGAGGCAGTTCGCATAAATTTGGTAAACAGGGTAAAGATGAAATCCTGGAGGTTCCGCTGGGTACCATTGCCAAAGATGCCGAAACAGGAGAAGTACTTTTCGAAATTACCAAAGATGGCGAAACCAAAATTTTAACAGCGGGTGGCCGTGGCGGTTTAGGGAATGCGCATTTTAAAAACTCTGTGCAGCAAACACCCCGTTTTGCACAGCCTGGCGAGCAGGGACAGGAGGTTTGGAACATTTTAGAATTAAAAGTGCTGGCCGATGTTGGTTTGGTTGGTTTCCCGAATGCCGGTAAATCTACTTTACTGTCTGTTGTATCTGCGGCCAAACCGGAAATTGCCGATTATCCATTTACAACCATTGTTCCTAACCTCGGTATTGTGAGTTACCGCGGGGGCAAATCTTTTGTAATGGCCGATATCCCCGGAATTATCGAGGGCGCGTCAAAAGGAAAAGGTTTAGGTTACCGTTTCTTACGCCATATCGAACGTAATTCGGTACTGTTATTTATGGTTCCGGCCGATACCAGCAGAAGTATTAAGGAAGAATATGAAATCCTTAAAAGCGAACTCGAATCGTACAATCCCGAACTGATGCAGAAACCACATGTTCTGGCCATTACCAAATCGGATATGCTGGATGACGAACTGATGGAAGAAATGAAACAGGATCTCCCGAAAATCCCATCGATATTTATCTCATCAGTAGCGGAAAAAAATATTCTCGAATTGAAAGATATGCTCTGGAAAGCGATTGAAGGGTAATTTTATCCCGAGTGGTCGTCATGCCGAACTTGTTCATTTTTATTGTTTCTAAAGGCGTAATAGTTACGTAAGTGGCCAGCATTTTTCTTGCAAAATAGACCCTAAAATAAATTCAGGGTGACGGCTATGGATTAAAAGAACTCTGCAATCATAGATTAGGCAGATTTATATTAAAAATTTGCCTCTCACTTCTTCTGTTGGTACCATGCAGCTATCTGCCTGTCCGAATAGGGCATAACGGTTATGGGCAAATGTTTTATACAGCCAATTTCTTATAAAACCCGGTATCAGGTAGCCCAAATTGACAAAGGGCGACCACCAGGTATTTAAATTTTTAAGGATATGCAGTACCGCTTTCGACTCGGTTAGGAACCTATCCTTGCTGATTACAACAATGCTATTGAGTTTGCTAAAATTAAGCTGATACTGCCTTCCTAATGCTGATGCTGTTTCACTTTCCAAGGGTGCGAAACTAAACCTGTTTTTCCCATCATGTGCGATGATATAATTGATGTACCGGTTGCAAAAATTACAGACTCCATCAAACAGGATAATATCTTTGCGTGTATTTAAAACAGGTGCCATGACATTTGGTGGTTAACAAAATAAATTGCCGGGTAGGTGGCCATAAAAGCCCAAAAGAATGAATTTAATCCCATAATTACTGCAGTAAAGAAGTGGAATATAAATCCCCAGATCAGGAATATAAGGGCAAACTCCCAGGGTAAAAAAAGGCACAACGGGAATATGCTTTCCATAATGATTACATTCCAGCATAAAAAACGGTTTGCCGCAGGGTATTTCTGTAAAAAGAGCGTCGCTTTTTTAGATCCATAGGTTTTGGTGGAGAAAACATCTTTTATAGCTGTTCCCGAGCGCCACTCTGAGGATACCAGTTTGGCAATACCGGCAACTGCGTAAGATAAACAGGCCTGCAGGGCGATAAACCATAATCCAATATCCCTTAATTTGCTACTGGCCAAAACCGGTAAATTGCATAAAATCAGGGTAATGATAATCAGCATGCTCATCTGGTCAGAACCATCGCTGCCGTAATAGGTAGCCAACGATGCCACCAGTAAACTGGCACCCAGCAAACTGATCAATACCCAGCCGGTTGTGCTCTGCAAGGGGAAAAAGAATAATCCAATAATCAGTAAACACCTGATCACGAAAAGAACAGTGAGCCCCTGTGCGCTGAATAGTTTAAAAAAAGGTTTTAAGAATGATTTTTGATCCTGTTTTGTCCATTTTAACTGCATTACATTCCAGGATAACAGTCCGTTTGGAGAAAAAATCTCCACTTTTTTGAGGTACTCGAGGGTAGAAATTAATAAACCTATACTGAGTATAATGAGTACAGTTTGCGATATGTCGTTAAGTAAAATCATGGCTAATTTACATTTGGTGGAAAACAGATAATAGGATTAACGCCGGTTCGGTTTCTTTTTGATAACCGGACGATTCGGCAAGCATAAACTGGCGGTAACAATCTTGCGATCTTTTTTTGTATTGGCTAACCGCATGCAGTACGATAATGTAAGGTGTAGAAAACATCAGTAAATTAAGGTTGCCTGTTTTTTCTCGGTAGGAGGGGATACTAGCCACAAGGCTCTGTACCACATCCGATAATATTTTTTTGTCGCGCTTTTCAGGGTTCCATAACCACGACCAAAAAGTGCGTTCTTCGGTAATCTCCATCTCCTGCCATTCGCTGTAATCAGCATCGCTTATCTTATCCCTAAACAATAAATGGTAATCCCTTTTGCCGGGGTGGGGGGCAAAAAATGTCCATAAGGGGATGAGGTTGAAAAAATCTATTTTATACCTGATCAACCAGGATATTTTGGTCTCCTTAAACTGGCACAATATGGTTGCTAAAAACCAAGAGGCCAGAAAAACAGTTACTACGGTTTCGTAAATAACTGTAGGGTCTAGTTTCAGTATCATTATTTCAAATAGGTTAGAAAAAAGGAGAGCACGTATAGATGCTCTCCCTGAATGGTTAATTGAATTTTTTACGGAGTTCGATCAGGTTATCTAATGATAAACCATTATTGGCTTCTTTAGAAAGACTGCTGATTTCTGCTTCGTTTAAAGAGCTGGCCGCACCAACTGCTTCTACTACCTGTGTAACTACCGGAGTAGCTTTTACGGTTACTTTAACTGCTTTTACAGCTGTACGTGCTATTGCAGCAATAAAAAGTGGTGATGCTGAATTTGATTCAACAATTTCGTTGTCGCCTTGTAGATCGGCGATTAAGGCATCAAGAATTGCTAATTCTGCCTTGGTTAAGCTTGACTTTGCCATTTTCGTTTTTTTTTGAGGTAAATAAATAATGTTTAATGTGCTTTGGTTTTGAAGCTTCGTTTGCACAACATAAAGGTCGGTACGGCAATGTTTTTTTAACAGCGTGATAATACCCATTCAGAAAATAGAGTATTTCTACGTAGTTACTAGGGTAAATTGCCGCAATGTTTAAAGCAAAACGTTAAGTATTGGCCCAAATCGATAATGCAGGGCCATTTCCCTATAATTTAACTCAGGGGAATTACTTTAATAATGAAATCTCTGGAAAATAAAAGATGGGCGGGGTTATTCTACAACACCGTTTTTAATGGCAAACATCACCAGGCCGGCAGTATTGCGTACACCGGTTTTTTCGATCATGCGCATTCTGATGCCTTCAACCGAACGTGGACTTAAAAAAAGTTCGGTGCCGATTTCGGTAGCAGTTTTCTCATCACAGATCATTTTTAACACGTCGAGTTCGCGTTCCGAAAATTCTATCGTCTGATCGAGCGATAGCCTGGTGGTGCCTTTAAGGGTTAGTTTTTTTAATAATGCCTTGGTTACAATGTCGTTAAAGTAGTACCCGCTTTCGTGTACCGAATAAATGGCTTTTCTGATTTCTTTAGGGTCGGTATTTTTTAAGAGGTAACCGTTGGCACCGTTTTCCATCAGGTGGATAATGAATTTAACATCATCGTACATGGTTAAAACCAATATTTTAATATCGCTGGTATATTTTTTACGGATCAGTTTCATGGCTTCGATTCCATCCATTAAAGGCATTTTCAGGTCCATTAAAATTACATCGGGCTGCACTTCTTCAAGTTTCTGCATGAGTTCCTGCCCATCCGATACCTCAAATATTACCTCTAGATTTTTGTCGCGGTTAAAGCCAACCTTTAATCCGTCTCTAAAAATGCTATAATCATCTGCTATGGCTATCCTTATTTTGAGCATTGTTATTTAATTGGGAACCTAAAATTAACAATCTTTTATAAAAAAGCAGACATAATATGTGTAGTAATACTACTTAATTGTATTAATTATTCTTTATGCATCTGTTTATAATACTGCCTGCTTTATTCAACAGGTACTTTAATTTCAATAAAGTATTTATCCAGATGGTGCCAAAACCGGAGCTCGGCCCTGAGCAGGATCATCCTGTTCTGGATATTTTTGAGTCCTAGTCCATCTTTTATAAACCTGAGTTTCTCAAATTGATCCTGGGTAAGGCCATTGCCGTTATGTGAAATGGTAAAAACCAGATGATTGCTTACGCTGGCCGATTGGATATGGATAAAATTGGCTTTTGCGTGTTTGGTGATGTTATGGATCAGTTCCTGTATAATCCTGTAGATACTGATATCATTCCGGCTTGCTTTGGTATGATGCTGGTCGGTTAAGTTTAAATCTATTTTAACAATACTGTTATGACTGATTTTTCCACAGAAATGGGAAATGGCCTCCTTTAAACCAAGTTCCTGTAAAATGCTTGAATGGAGGTTATGCGAAATGCCCCTGATTTTGTGGATACCTTCATCGAGCAGGTTTTTCCCTTTCTGGTACATTTCTTTGCTGATTTCGTCGCAATCTTCAATATTGATCCCGTAAAAATGGAGGCTTGATGATCCCAATATGGCCCCAACCTCATCATGTAATTCTTCGGCTATGCGGTGCCGCTCAATTTCTTCGCTTCTTACCGCTGCTTCTATCAACTGGTTTTTCTGGGCGTTCTGCAATGCCTGAAGGTTAAGCCGGTACTGAAGTTTTTTGCGCTGCGTGAAGATAAAAACAAGTAAAAGACTAATAAACAGCATGAGCATTCCTGCAATGCCAGCCATTAACATGAGGGTGATTTTATTGTTTTCCTGACTCATGAAATCCTTTGGCAATAAATAGGTTGAAAATAATATAGGAGATATTGTGCACGCTCCACAGGCTAATGGCAAAATTTTGAAGACGCACGGTAAGCTCGTTATACAACAGGAAAATGAAAAAATTGAGCGCAACGAAAATTCCTAAACCTGTAATAATCCAGAAATCGCTATTGGTAATCTTAGTGGCCACATTTTCGTTTATTTTAAACAAATAATATTGAAGCACGTAGAACAATAAAAGGATGGCTTCGGTTGAGAGCAAACGGCTGCTGAGTTTCCAGTAATCAAAAAAGTTTTCGAAAAAGGTGAAATTGATGATAATGAAGATTGTAAAACAGATAGGGAGAAGTTTTTTCAGGCTAACCAAAAACGGCTGATCTAAACGGATAAAAAAAGCACTGAACAGGTAAAAACGGACAATTGAGTGCACATTGTACAAAAAATTGTTGGAGTTATAAGCTGCGGGCAGGATATTCCTGAATTTCCAGACGAGATCTATTGAAAGGTTAATAATCAGCGCTATCCATACATAAAAAACAACCAGCTTAAGCCTAGCCGGTTGTTTTTTGAGTAGCAATACAGATAAAGGGATAAATAACGCCCATACTTCAGACCAATCAAGAATAAATTGGAATATTTTAAGCATTTGGGATAAAAAGGTTAATGATTAACTTATTGTAGCTGGTGGCGAAGGATTAGTCACAATCGGATCAATATCGTTATCGCGGAACAGTTCAACATCTCCGGTATCGATCCTTTTAAAACGTTTGACGTTATAAAAAACATGTCCCCGGTTAACATTTGGGATAAACACCAGGTAATCTGGTTTGTCGCCATTAACATCGGGCGTGTTGATCAATAACTGGATATCGGCAAGCGAGATGATGTTGTTACTCATCACAATCGGGCCGCTTAAATCCAGGGCGCTGTTGTTGTAAACCTCCAGTTTGTCGAAGTAGCTGCTGTACTGGTTGCTTGTTGCCATATAACCGTAGGCAATTAACTGTAAAGGTTTCTCTTTTTGATCTGTATCCGGGAAAAAATAGCAGAATACGAATTGATCAATGCCTGGCGAATTCAGGATCAATGTTTGGATAGCGCTGATTTCGTACTTTAACCAGTAAAATTTCTGTGTTTGTTTTTCTTTAGTGAGCATGTTTGTAATGTAGATTTTATTGTCTAAATATATACAAATTTTGTACATAAAAACATGCTTTAATCGTAAAATTTAAAATACCTGTGTAAATCTTATTTGTTTATAGATTTTATAGATTGTTATTAATCAGATAGTTGTTTTTTATGGTTAAGTGTATACCCTTCGACTACGCTCAGGGGGTTAACTGGTTAACTGAGTAGGATGTCTAATAGGGTTAATTGTATAAATTGGTTAACTGGTTAATTGTGGAGCTAGTTTAGCTGTATACCCTTCAACTACGCTCAGGGGCTTAACTAGTTAATTGGGGAGCTATAGCATACGATTAACCGATTTAAACAGTTAACCGATTAACCATAATCGCAATTAACCTCTGTAGCGGTCAACAATTAAACCGATCCATTCTTTAAATAACAACTCCCATGTACCCAATGCAGAGGCGCTGGGAATAATGAAATCGCTTAGGTCGAATTCGGTTCTGCCGCGGAAATCAGTGGGGTAGTATTCGATTTTACGTTTGGTCTGTTTATCAAAAATCAGTTTTGCTCTTGGGATGTGCCATGCACTGGTAATCACCAAAATTTTAGCCTGTGGATTCTTTTTTTCAATTAATGCTAAGCTATATCTGGCATTTTCGATGGTATTTCGGCTCTGGTTTTCGATGAGTATAGCGGAATCAGGAATGCCGATCAACTTTAGATATTTTACAGCCAAATCTGCTTCTTTCACTTCTTTATCGATCAGGTTGGCGCTTCCACTACTCAATAAAATCTGTTTGATCTGTCCTTTTTTATAAAGGGTTATGGTTTGGAATAAGCGGTCGCTGGCCCCGCTAAAAGCAATTTCGTTATTGCGTTTGTTTAAACCCGAAAATCCACCAAGTACTATTCCTACATCATATTGCTGTATTTTAGGATATCCCGCTTCGTAACTGTTCAATATTTTACCAATAATAAAATCATTCGAAAAGAAGAAAAAGACAATTAGGCTTAATATTAAATATTGCTTTTTTCTTTTGGCGCGTTTGGTTGCAAGTGCCAATACTAAAAGCACAAAAATCCATACAATAGGTTTGATCAGGAATAATAAAATTTTCGAGAGGATAAAAAACATGTGAGGTTATTATTCTGTAAAGCTAAGAAATTACAAGGGCAAAGCCGTTATTTCGGGCAAACCACATAGCTTAGGCTATATATTATTATGCACCCTGTAAAACTCAGGTGAGCTTAGGTGGCTGAGGTGGTCATAAAAAAGAATAAGCTATTTAATTTACCACCTAAGCCACCTGAGAACATCTAAGCTGTAAAGATATTCTCTTTTGTAAGTAAATCTGCCACGCATAAGTTTTCATCATATAAGAAATATGAGTTTATATGGCTCTTAAATGTCTTATATGGTAAAAAATAGATATGGTTGTCATTATTTACTTTGATGTTATCATGCTTTAAGTGCAACGGAGTGGAAAAATCTACCGTAGATAGATCTCTCCGCTCCACTGCGTTTCGGTCGAGATGACGGTTTTTATTTAAAGTCTGTCAATGGTAAAGGAGTGTATCGAAGTCAAAAGATCTACTTTGTCATCCTGAGCGGAGTCGAAGGATCTCCATTCCACTACGCTTCATCCGATAGCTATCGGATCGATATGACGGCCATTTTGTTAAAATTCCTATCCCTGTCCTTCCTGTACCTGACCATTTTCATGGGCGTTTTCTAAAATGTCTTTCACATCCGATTTACGTTTCTTCGTTACGGTATGTTTAAAATGTGGTATTTCGTTTTCAACAATATCCTCTTCAATGGCTTCTACACCAAAAACCTTTTCTTTTAAGAGGTTGTATTTATCCTGGAACCCATAACGCAGGTTTCGTGCGCCACCGGCAATTTTTCCACGGGTACCTGCACCGCTATCGGGCGCAAATAAAATACTGATTATCGCACCTGCAGCCAAACCGGCCACAAGGGCAAGTGCTATTTTAGCACTATTATCTGATTCGTGCTTTAAATATTTTCCGATTAACTTTCTGTATTTCATAACGTAGCATTTTTAAACAGAACAAATGCTACGTTATAATGTTTCGTAAAATCTCAATCTAATCGTAACAAAGCATAATATTTGGTAAGTTTAATATTTTAAAATATCCGGTAAATGGTAAAAGCAGTAATAAATAAAGAGCACTATGCGTGTTCGGTAAGCAATGGTTCTCATGATATTATCGTAGATGAGCCGATAGAACTGGGGGGAACGCATAAAGGTTTTGCACCTAAGGGATTATTGATGGCCTCTTTGGCATCGTGTGTGGCCATTACTTTAAGAATGTATGTTGATCGGAAAGAATGGCCGGTTGATAAAATAGAGGTTGTGGTAAATACCGATACCGAAAACGGCGAAATGGTATTTTTTGAAGAAATTACCTGTACCGGACAGCTCACCGATGAACAAAAAAGCAGGTTGGAAGATATTGCGGGTAAATGTCCGGTAAGTAAAATCCTGACAGTTGGCCACGAAGTAAGATCGAAAGTACTTTAAGGAAAATGGTGCAAAACTCGCCTATCCAATCGTGAAAAAGCTTTAATATCTTTGTGAATGCAGTATCTGCTTTCGAAAATAAATAATTTATGCCTACCGAAATAAAATGCCCCAACTGTGCCCATGTTTTTCCGATGGAAGAAGCTATGGCCGAAGATTATAAAAAGGAATTACGTGAGAAAGCGGCTGCTTATGCAAGGCAGAAAGATGAAGAGTACCAGCGCAAACTGCAGGTTTTCGAATCAGAGAAACAGCAGCAGTTAAAAGCTTTTGATGTTAAACTTGCCGAAGAGAAAACCAGGCTTAAAGATAACCTGGAAGAAAATCTGCGTAAAAGTATTTCGGCCGATTTTGAAACCAAACTGCAGATGCTGGAAGGCAATGCAAAAGATAATGCCGAAAAATTAAGGCTTGCAAGGGAGAAAGAACTGGAGTTTTTGCGCCGCGAAGAAAGTTTAAAGGTAAAAGAGGAGGAAATGGAACTGGCTTTTCAGCGTAAAATGCAGGAGCAGCGCAACGAACTGGTAGAGCAGATCCGTAAACAGGAAGCCGAAAAAAACAGCATTAAAGATACCGAACATCAACTGCGTTTAAAGGAACTTGAAAAACAGCTCGACGACCAGAAAAAACTTGCCGAAGAGATGAAACGTAAGGCCGAGCAGGGCAGTATGCAGTTACAGGGCGAGGTACAGGAACTGATTTTGGAAGAACTGCTCCGCAGTAATTTTCCCTTCGATTTAATTGAAGAGGTAGGCAAGGGTGTACGTGGTGCCGATTGTGTACAGGTGGTGCGCAACCAGTTTGGACAGGAATGTGGTAAAATTATCTATGAAAGTAAACGCACCAAGGATTTTGGTGGCGACTGGATTGAAAAACTGAAAAAAGACATGCGGAGCATGGGCGTTGATGTTGCGGTAATTGTAAGTCAGTGTTATCCTAAAGGCATGAGCAGTTTCGGCCAGCGCGATGGTGTTTGGATCTGTTCGTTCGAAGAGGTAAATGCGGTAGCTTATGTGTTGCGTGATGGGATTTTACGCTTATCGAGCGCAATGAAATCGCAGGAAAACCGTGGCGATAAAATGCACATGCTGTACGATTATTTAACCGGAGCAGAGTTTTCTGAACAGTGGAAAGCGATTAGGGAAGGCTTTATGAGCATGAAATTATCCATCCAGCGTGAGCGTGATGCGATGGAACGTTTATGGAAAGCGCGCGAAAAACAACTGGAAAAAGTATTGTTAAATGCAACACACATCCGGGGTTCGATAGAAGGTATTGCCGGCAGTGATAGTATTCAGCTGAGCTTAACGGATGAAGATGATGATGCATTGCTTTTGGAGTAATGTTGATTTTGACCTCGCAGGTTTCAAAAACCTGCGAGGTCTGGAATTGGTATGGAAATCGTCATCCTGAACTTGTTTCAGGATCCATTTTGCACTAAGACTATGATAATTGCTAACTGAGGTCGTAGCGAGACGCTACAATCAGAAATGCGAAATCGTCATCCTGAACCTGTTTCAGGATCCATTTTGCACTTAGACAATGCTAATTGATAACGGAGGCCGTAGCGGGACGCTACAACCAGAAGTGTGTTGTTTGATATGAATTCAGTATTCTTTGATATAATTTGTATCTAATTAGATACGTTTAGAGTCTTGCTTGATTCGATTTGTATGTAATTAAATACGTTTTGAGTGTTGTTTGATATGAATTCAGTCTTTTTTGATATAATTTGTATCTAATTAGATACGTTTCGAGTCTTCTTTGATATGATTTGTATTTAATTAAATACATTTGGAGTGTTAAAGAAAGCAAAAACTTAGAAAATGGTTTGTGGCGACACGAACCGGAGCATAGTAAGTATTTTAGTAGTAGAGAAACCAAAACAATCAATTTCTAATTGATATAAACAGTAATAATGATAAATAAACGATGACATGAATAAAAAACTAAACCAATTTTTTAACCCCTCTAAAATTCTTACTTTAATATTCGCGCTGCTTTTTTTTGGCAATGTTTTCGGGAACGTTCCCGAAAAAGAATTGAAGTCGCCGGATGGTAATCTGATAGCCAGGTTTGCTTTGGCCGAAGGGGGAGTACCTACCTATAGCCTAAAATATAAGGGCAGGGATGTGATTAAAACCAGCAAACTCGGGTTAGCACTTAAAGAAGGTAAATCGTTATTGGATGGTTTCGCTATTAGCGATACCAAAACCAGCACTTTTAACGAAACCTGGAAACCGGTTTGGGGCGAAGTAAAAGAAATTGTAAACCATTACAATGAACTGGCCGTAACCCTAAGCCAAAAAGAAACCAACCATTACATTATTGTACGTTTGCGTTTATTTAACGATGGTTTAGGCTTTAGATATGAATTCCCGGAGCAGAAAAATTTAGATTATTTTGTCATAAAGGAAGAGAAAACACAGTTTGCATTGGCCGGAGATCATAAAGCATTCTGGCTTCCGGGCGATTATGATACACAGGAATATAGCACGGTAACTTCGAACTTATCAGAAGTTAGGGGTAAAATGAAAGCTGCGGTAACACCAAATGCGTCACAAACTACTTTTTCGCCAACAGGTTTACAAACACCATTGATGATGAAAAGTAAAGATGGCTTATATATCAATATCCACGAAGCTGCTTTGGTCAATTATTCTTTAATGTCGTTAAATCTTGATGATAAAAACATGGTTTTAGAATCGTGGTTAACGCCCGATGCGGTTGGCGATAAAGGTTACATGCAGGCGCCTTGCGTATCGCCATGGCGTACCATTATTGTGAGCGATAAAGCTGCCGATATTTTAACTTCTAAAATCACCTATAACCTTAACGAGCCCACAAAATTTAAAGATGTATCGTGGATAAAACCGACTAAATATGTTGGTGTTTGGTGGGAAATGATTACCGGGAAAAGTACCTGGGCCTATAACGATTTAACCAGTGTGCAATTGGGGGTAACCGATTACTCGAAAACAAAGCCCAATGGAAAACATGCCGCAAATACTGCCCATGTAAAAGAATACATTGATTTTGCTGCTAAAAACGGACTCGATGCGGTTTTGGTAGAAGGATGGAACGAAGGCTGGGAAGACTGGTTCGGTAAAACAAAAGATTATGTTTTTGATTTTGTAACACCTTACCCTGATTTCGATGTGCAGGAGCTGCACCGTTATGCTGCCAGTAAAGGCATTAAAATGATTATGCACCACGAAACTTCTTCGTCGGTACGTAATTACGAGCGTCATTTAGATACCGCTTATAAATTTATGAAAGCCAATGGTTACGATGCGGTTAAAAGTGGTTATGTAGGCAATATGATCCCAAGGGGAGAACACCATTATGGTCAGTGGTTAAACAACCATTACCTGTATGCCATTCAAAAGGCAGCTGAATATAAAATTATGGTAAATGCGCATGAGGCTGTTCGTCCAACCGGTTTGGCACGTACTTACCCGAACCTGATCGGGAACGAATCGGCCAGGGGAACCGAATATGAAGCTTTTGGCGGTAACAATGCCGATCATACCACCATTTTACCATTTACACGGTTAATCGGCGGACCAATGGATTATACTCCGGGTATTTTCGAAACGAAGGTAAGTGCCTATAACCCTGAAAATACTTCTTTCGTACACAGCACGCTCGCCCGTCAGCTTGCGCTTTATGTTACCATGTACAGTCCGCTGCAAATGGCTGCCGACCTGCCCGAAACGTATAATAAGTATATGGATGCTTTCCAGTTTATTAAAGATGTGGCGGTAGATTGGGACGATACCAAAGTTTTGGAAGCAGAACCGGGCGATTACATCACTTTTGCGCGTAAAGCCAAAGGAAAAAATAACTGGTTTGTTGGCCGTACCAATGATGAAGAGGCACGCACTTCTAAAATAGATTTCAGTTTCCTTGATCCGGGGAAAAAATATACTGCAACCATTTATGCTGATGCAAAGGATGCGCATTACGAAACCAATCCGAAAGCTTATACCATCCGTAAAATGGAGGTAACCAGCAAAACGAGATTGACGCAGTATTGTGCACCAGGTGGGGGATATGCGATTAGTATTATGGCGAAGTAAACGTGGTGTCAGTTGTTGCCAATTGACACTACCCTAGTCGTAGCGTCTCGCTACGACTTTTTATTTTATCAGTGGCGTCAGTTGTTACCAACTGACGTTTTTTCTAATCTCATGTTTATTTTTTGCCACGGATAGACACAGATAAACACGGATCAAGTGTCTCTTTACCTTAGTCGTAGCGTCTCGCTACGACTTTCTTATTTTATCCGTGACGTCAGTTGTTACCAACTGACGCTTTTCTAATCTCATGGCTATTTTTTTGCCACGGAGAAACACGGATTAAGTATCTCCATCTGTGGTTAAATGATTTTGTGGCTCATCTAATTTATAATATCTTAGCAACACCATTAAACCAAGCAAAATACCATCATGCCAAAAACTAAAAACCATATCGAACTTCAATTTTTAAGCGAACCTTCTGATGTTAATTACGGTGGTAAGGTGCATGGAGGTATGATGATGAAATGGATCGATCAGGCTGCTTTTGCCTGTGCCCTGCAATGGAGCCAGAGTTATTGTGTAACGGTATATGTGGGTGGTATCCGTTTTTTCCATCCGGTGCATATCGGTCATCTGGTTAAAATGGAAGCTAGAATTATCTACACGGGCAAAACCAGTATGCATATTGCTGTTGATGCTTTTTCTAAACCTGTTGGTAAAGGCGATTTCGTTAAAAATACGCACTGCATTATCGTTTTTGTAGCTGTTGATGATAACGGACACCCCCAACCAATCCCGGATTTTAAACCGAAAACCGAGAAAGAAATCGCGATGCATGGCTATGCCATTAAACTAATGGAACTGCGTAAAAGCATAGATAAGGAAATGGAGCCGTATGTAGAGCGCTAAGCGGGCAGCGTTTGGCGTGCTGTGGGTTAATGTGTTTAAATCGGTTCACTAGTTCATTGGTCATTAGTTAAATTGTTTAATTGCAGGATTGTTAAATTTTTAACTGAAAACTGCCCACTGTAAACTGATTTTGGTTCATTGGTTCCAGCCTATCATCCATTTTCCATCTTACCTCTTCCATTTTTCATCTTAAAATAACTATCTTTGTAGTTTTAACGCTGCCCAAACAAAACTAGTTAATGCTCAAACTCTCTTTTTCGTTAATATTTTCACTTTTCGTCTGTTTTACTTTTGCACAAACCAAAACCTTTTCGGGGAGGGCACTCGATTTATCTACCAGGGCACCGATACCAGAAGTGATGATCAAATACCATAACCAGGTATTTTATTCGGATAAAGAAGGGGGATTTAAATTTGAAATCGGATCTGGTACAGTCGAGATTTCCTTTAAACACTTATCTTATAAAACGCTTGTAATTATTGTGCCGAAAGATTCGGTACTTAAGAGAGATATTTATTTAATCCCCAAGGAAAACCTTTTAGATCAGGTTCAGGTAAACCGGAGCCGCAATGCAGCCAGGCTGAATAATTATGAGTTGATTACCCATAGCGATCTGGGCAAAAAGCCTGGTTTGTTTGCGAATCCCGATCTGTTAAATGAAATTAAAACACTACCAGGTGTAACCAATGGGGGCGAAGGAAATTCGGGTTTGTACATCAGGGGAGGTTCTTCAGGGCAGAATCTGGTTTTGTTTAATCATGCTACCATTTATAATCCTTCGCACCTTTTAGGTTTTTTTTCTGTTTTTAATACTTCGGCCGTTAACGAGGCAAAGGTTTACAAATCAGGCATACCTGCTGAATATGCAGGCAGATTAGCCGCAGTGGTAGATGTAGGCAGTGATAAAAGTATCGCCGATACTTTATCGGGAAGTGCTGCGGTAAGTTTTCTGGCAGCTGATGCTCATTTGTCGGTTCCTTTAACCAAACGGTGGACCATAAAAACCTCATTAAGAAAAACCTTTATGAATTATTCCATCTGGCCTATTGTTAACAGCTTTTCTAAAGAACGTACATCTTTGAATAACCTGGGTTATGATTTTTACGATGTAAATTTTTCCAGTAGTTTACAATTGGATACACAAAACAATGTTTTTGCAACTTTTTATATCGGGGGCGATCGTTTCGGTTTTGAACTTGGCCGGTTCGGGATTGCAAATGCAGTTGATTGGCGGAACCGGTCAGGATCTGTTGAATGGAAAACCGAGCCGTTTAAAAATAGCACTTTAAATACCACCGCTGCCTATTCGGATTACAGGTTTAATTTCAGGCTCGATCAGGATGGCACAAATGCCAGAATCAATTCTGCCATCCGCGATTTTGATCTGCAATCTACCCTTGGATTAACCTTAAAAAAACAGCATATTAAACTGGGAATAGCCCACACGTCTCATCGTTTCGTTCCAAATACCCCAGATGTTGCTACCGGTAGTGTAAAGCTCGATTTCGGTGCTGCCAATGTGTATCATTCTTCAGAAACAGCACTTTTTTTTAGCGATAAATTTGATCTGGGCCAATATTTTAGCTTTTTGCTAGGCAGCAGGTTCACCTATTACCATGTTGTTAAACAGGTTGACGACAAAATTAACGAACCTGATTTTAATACTTTATTTTGGGAGCCGAGTTTTAATGTTCAGTACAAACTGAACGGGGCAACCGATATTAAACTTTCTTTTTCGAGGAATATCCAAACTGCGCACCTTATCCCTGTTGCCGCATCTAATTTCCCTGTCGATTTCTGGATGCCAAGTACCAATAAACTGGTGCCCCAAAAGGGAATACAACTGAGTTTAGGATTATTTAAAAACTGGGGCAATGCTTTTGAGGGTTATGTTGATTTTTACTATAAACGAATGAATCACATCATCGAATTTAATGGCGGCCTCAGCAACTTGTTGGATAATCTACAGATAGAAGAAAATGCCTTTTCGGGTAAAGGGTATGTGTTGGGAGCAGAATTTTTTCTTAAAAAAAACATCGGTAAAATTACCGGAACACTGGGCTACACCATTTCCCGGAACCGGAGATCATTTCCGGATATCAACAATGGTACAGAATTTCCTTTCAGGTACGATCGCACACATGAGCTAAACTTATCTGCAAACTATCCGATATCAAAAAAATGGAATTTAAGCTCGTTTTTTACCTATTCAACGGGTAATGCCTATACTGCACCCGTAGGTAGATATATTGTAGCAGGTAGTATTATAAACGAGTATGGGGCTTTTAATGGAGCAAGAATGCCGGCTTATCACCGATTGGATGTTGCTGCTACCTACCAGTTTCAGAAAAGGAAAAAATACAAAAGCGAACTTTCATTTTCCGTGTATAATGTTTACAACCGTAAAAATCCGATTTTCGATTATTTCCAGTTTTCGGGGGATTTAAAGTCTTCAGTTTCTATCCAAAAAAAATCAATTGCCCTTCTTCCTGTTTTACCGGCAGTTGCCTATAAAATTTCGTTCTAAAATGAGAAAATATATCATTGCAATTGTACTTTTAGCTATCGTTCTTTCCTGTAAAAAGGAAACAAAAACCGAAGGTTATCAGCCCAGGTTTGTGGTGGAGGGTAGTATTGAACAGGATGGTTATGCCAATATCAGTATTACGCACAACCTGCCATTTTATACACGTTTGGATTCGGCACAGATTGAAGAAATTATCATCAAATATGCGAAGGTTACGGTTAGCGATGGGCTGGAAGAAGAGATCCTTACGGGGAGTTACGATAGAAAACTGTTCCCTTATTTCTTTTACAAAGGCTCTAGCTTAAAAGGAAAAGCAGGTAGAAATTACAAACTGAAAATAGAATACGCCGGGAATATCCTAACAGCCGAAACCATGGTGCCGGCACGGAAAAACCTGGATAGCATCTGGTTCGAAAACCGTGATGGAATGGATCGGCAGCTCTGCATCCGGTTTACCGATACTCCGAACGAGAAAAATTATTATAAAATTTACACCAGACTTGAAAAAGATCCTGCTTTTACGCGTACCCTGTTATCCAATCAGGATGATCAGTATTTTGACGGCAAAACGCTCGATCTTAAATTAAACAGGGGAGCTTATAACAACCTTACGCAGGAATACGATTCTTATTTCGTTGCTGGCGACGTGGTTGAACTCAAATTTGCTACCCTGCCGAAAAGTGGGTTCGATTTTTGGCAGGGATTCCAAAACGAACTGCTCAATGCTGCCAATCCCTTAATGGGGAGTACAAATGCATTAAAATCGAATATTGAAGGAAACGGGATAGGGATTTGGTGCGGTTATGGAAGTACAATTTACCGCATCACCGCGAAATAAATGGTTTTGATAAGCTAAAAAGTCAAGTTTTAAATAAGCAATATGTCCTGAAACTTGATTTCTTTTGCACTTTAATCTACAGGAAACACCTACTGGGAACTATTAAGTATAAAAAAAGTCGTAGCAGTGCGCTACGACTAGAAGTTTTTGTATCAATAACTTTATTATCAAATATTATTCGAAACGTTTACCATAATTTTCCAATTCGGTAATCAACTTGCTGAAACCTGTATCGGTAAATACCTCTAAACTAAGTTTCGAACCATCTTTAAAAACCAAACGTGGCTCGTTGGTATACCTTGAGTAGCTATAGTTAACTATTTTAGTGCCATCCCAGTAGCTATAAGTGTATGTATCGGTAATTGGCGCAAAAGCTACCTTTGCAATAATGGCATTTTCATTTTTATAGGCAGCATAAATAGAGGTGTACTTGTTAAGTATATCTACATTTTTAATGTTTTTTGCTTCGCCCGTTAAATTAAAAATGGCAGCTTGTTCGGTGGTGATCGATTTGCTATCCACTACACCAACAAGTTTAATGTTCATAATTTCGAAGGTAGCGTTGGCTTTATCCAAAATACCATCAATTTTAGTTGCATTAATAATCGAGTTTACATCGGCGTTACCGTTACCCTCGGTTTTTAAACTTAACAAGCTGGTATTGCCTTTGGTTAAAGTTAAAGTAGAGCTTACGTTTTTAACATCACTGCTTACACCAACGTTTAGGTTAAACGATCCCATTGCCAATTTAATATCAGCTTTTGTTGGGTTACCATCACTTTTGTAAGCATAATCGCCGGTAAACTTAACTTCTTCCTTATTATCAACAGTTAATGATATAAGGGTGTTGCTTGGCAGGTTATACTTTTGGCCTTCAATGGTTGATGTAATGGTAGAAGGGGTATAAGTGAAAGATAACACAGCATTGTTGGTTTTCGAATCTTTGTTTGAAGGAAACTTGATTTCGAGTTTGTTTGATGAAGCGGTTTTAACCCATCTCTTCTGTGTAAAATCCCAGGTGTAGGTAGCATAATACTCACTTAGGTTTTTGGTATTCGGTGTAACTACTGCATTGAAAATCCCATATAAATTTCCGCTCTGTGCAGAACTATATACAGAGAACAGCGAACTGAAAGGTAGGGTGTAGGTAGGTACATCGCCATCAAGCTGGAAAAAATACTTTAATACACTAATAAATTTTTCGTCAGGTAATGTGTTAATTGATGCGATAAAATCAGTGCCGTTTTTTTCGAGTGTTTTTTTGTGTTCTTCAACACTAAGGTTAGAATACTCCAGTTTTACAGGTTCAACGGGCTTTTCTTCTTCGGTTTCTTTTTTGCACGAAGAAGCCAGGATAACTGCAGAAGCAGTTAAAATTAAGAGACGTTTTTTCATTTTTCGGTTTTATTTTAAAGGCCGAAAATAAAAATATTAGGTCAATACAACTAATTGTTTCGTTCAATTTTAACTATTAACTTAGTAAATAGTTGTTTCTCAGTAGAATATATTTCCGTAATATTCATTATATACGGAAATATATTTTTTACGCTACAACCGGTAAATTGAAACAGAATTTACTGCCTTCGCCAATGGCACTAACAACCCATATTTTTCCTTGTTCTGCTTCGATAAAATCTTTTGAAATGGCCAATCCTAAACCTGATCCCGATTTGTTCTGACCATCGGTTGGTACCTGGAAATACCTGTCGAATAAACGTTTCTGGTATTTTTCGTCAATTCCTTTCCCAAAATCCTGTACCGAAAACTCGATAAAATCGTCTTTCTGCAGCACATCAATCACCACTTTCGATTTTTCGGAACTATAGCGTAGCGCATTGGATAAAAAGTTGACCATTACCCATGCTGTTTTTTGGATATCGGCATTTACATGGGGCAGGTTATTATCGCAGTTTAATTCGAGCTTGATGGATTTTTGCTCGGCCTGAAATTTAACCGCATCTATAGCGTATTGTACAATATCTTCAGGTTTGGTTAAGGCAAAAGTGAGCTTCAGGTTTCCGGTTTCCACCTGCGAAAGATCGAGCAGCTCGCTGGTAATTTTTAAAAGTCTGTCGCTATCTTCCTTAATATGGTTCAGCAGTTCGTGCTGTTCCTCGTTCATGCTGCCTACACGTTCATCATTAAGCAGTTTTAAGCTCATTTTGATAGAAGATAGGGGCGTTTTTAATTCGTGCGAAACCGTAGCTATAAAATTGGTTTTGGCTTCATCCAGCTCTTTAAACTGGGTAATGTTTTTCAAAATATAAACACTGCCGGCTGATTTTGATGATTCAATTAAGGTTTTTTCTTCCTGTTCCTCATAGTTCGGGATAATAATTTCGCGGTTTTCTAAAAGGAAATAAGACTCTTTATCATCAGCGTATATCTTTAAGGTTTTATCATCTGTTTCCGGTTTGATAATGCGTTTTAAGAGTTCATTTTTTTGCATCAGTTCGGCAACATTCTGTCCGATTATTTTATCCTCATCAAGGTTCATCAGTTTTGCTGCCAGGTGGTTTAAAAACAACACTTCGCCTTTTTCGTTCAAACCGATAATGGCATCCTGCATCTGTGCGATAATGGCTTCGATACGCGATTTTTCCGACTTTATTTTCGATAAATTGCTATTTTCCCATTCATTTAATTTGAGCACCATGCCGTTAAACGAGTCGGCTAGTTCGGTAAATTCATCGCCGTTCTCGAAATGCAAGCGTTGTTTATAGTTTTTTCGGCTGATCTGCTTAATGGCTGCGCTGAATTCGGCAAGGGGGTTGGCCACAAAACCCGGAAAGTTGACGATAAATGTAAATAGGATAATAAAACTTAAAGTAGCGGCAATCATAATGTACAGGTTTGCCCTTGACGAAGCTTGATTGGCCAGTTCGTTTTTATCGTAAATGGCCTTCATGTTTACCTGCTCGATGTTTTGAAATGCGATGCGTAAATCCCTAATGGTATGTTCTTTGGAGGTAGATGGTGGTGTGCCGTTTAATTGGGTAAAAGCGGTTTCCAATTGGTTGAAGGCAGCTTTTTCCCCTGGTTCGGTAATGTTTTTACCCTCGTTTTTTAAGTTTTCAGAAAAAAGAGTCTCTTGCTGACTGTTTAGTGGAAATTGGTTCTGATCAATGATATTGCGCATAGCGGCAACATATTTCAGCGATTTGTAGTTGTCTTTAAGGATTACTTTCGATTTATCCGATAGCTCGTTCAAAAAAAAGACGGCAATTAACCCGAAGGATAAAACGATTATAAAGAGAAACCCGAATCCGAGGCGGAGCTTGGTTTTTATTTTCATCTGTTTATATTTTTTTTAATGGTGATGAAGCGATCATGATTTGCTTATTTATGGTGTGATATTTGAAAATCATTGATGGTTTCATGATCTTATAGTTTAACCGCAAAGGACGGAAAGTTTTTCGCTAAGGTTCGCAAAGCGATTTTTCTCTCCTTTTCTGTGGTAAAAATAGGTTATAATTAAATCTGTTTCCTGATCAACTAATTTACATAACAAAGGTTAAATAAATAGCATCTCGATAGCTTGTTGCCAATTGTTATGCCAGTGAATATTGTTATGTTTTAAATTGTTGTTTTTGAGTTAGATACGGTTTTTGTGCTGCTTTTTGGTACAAATAAACCTTTTCATTTTGGAAGGCTTTTTTCCATTTTGAAATATATCCGTAAACATGTTAGCGTCCGGCTTCACGCCGGACGAATAAAGGGTTTTTTCTTTTTTGGAAAGCAGGTTCAGTGGTATTTAGGTTAATGTAGTCCTGCTGTACGCTTTACTGCGTGCCGCTACCATCAGGTTTAGGTGGCACGGCCGGTAAAAATATGAATGTTTAAATCACCAAACGCCAATTTTGCAATTGGCTACCCATGAATCGTTCCTACGGAACGGCATGCGGCCTTTCAAAGCACGGAAAAAGGCCCTTATTAAAAATTGATAAACTTTTCGATTTGTTCGTTGGTGAATTTTATCGTGTCGGGATGGGTAAAATTACCTTCCGCGTCTAATTCGGTTTTGATATTGGGGATATGCAGGCGTAAGGGTAAAATATTAAGGTGGATGTAATGGCAAACGCCCGTAAAATGATCTACACCACGGATATTACCATATTTACCAGAAGAAATGCCCACTAAGGCAGCTTTTTTATCGTAAAAGCTATCAGGGAAATTACTGGCATCGATCAACACTTTTAACACACCGGGGTAACTGCCGTTGTATTCGGGCATGACGAAAAGGAACTTTTCCGTTTTGTAAATCATGTCCTGGATTTCCTGGAAAGCTTCCGATCTTTTGCCATACATGTCGGTATTCAGCACATCAATAGGCAGGTGCTCCAAACTGAACAGATGGGCATCAATACTTTTTTCTTTTAACTGCCTTTGGTAATATTTGGCAACTTTTAGCGTATTGCTATTGGGCCTGTTGGTTGCGGCTATAATTGTGATCATGTACAAATTGTTGATAAGATGTGTAAAACCCAAACGCGCTTCTTGCTAAAATTGCCATATAGTTTGTATCTTAGCTGATTGTGAAAAAGGCCGTAAACAAGGCAAAAATAGAACTTTTTAACAATTTTAACGCATAAATAACACAGCCCAAATAAACGTTTAGTAAATTTCGGATACATACGATGAGCAAAATTATTGCATTAGCAAATCAAAAAGGTGGTGTTGGTAAAACAACTTCATCTATAAACCTGGCTGCGAGTTTGGCCGTACTAGAATACAAAACTTTACTGGTTGATGCTGATCCTCAGGCAAATTCGACTTCAGGTATCGGTTTCGATCCCCGGAATATTAAAGATAGTATTTATGAGTGTATCATTAATGATATTGATCCTTTACAGGCCATACAGAAAACGGATACACCTAATTTAGATTTACTGCCTGCCCACATCGATCTGGTTGGTGCGGAAATCGAGATGATTAACCTGAACAACCGCGAGTATAAAATGAAAGCGGTTCTGGAGAAAATTAAAGATCAGTACGATTTTATCATTATCGATTGTTCTCCATCGTTAGGTTTAATTACCATTAATGCTTTAACCGCCGCAGATTCGGTTATTATCCCGGTACAATGCGAGTATTTCGCTTTGGAAGGTTTGGGCAAATTGTTGAATACAATTAAAATTGTACAGAACCGTTTAAATACCGATCTGGAAATTGAAGGTATTCTGTTAACCATGTACGATGTACGTTTACGTTTATCGAACCAGGTGGTAGAAGAAGTGAAAACACACTTTAACGAACTGGTTTTTGATACCATTATCCAGCGTAATACCCGTTTAAGTGAGGCGCCTAGTTATGGTGTTTCGGTAATTATGCACGATGCCAACTGTAAAGGTGCCATTAACTACCTTAACCTTGCCCGCGAAATTGTAAAGAAAAATGGCCTGTTAAAGGAGGAAGAAAATATTGGAACAGCAACTTTATAAACTATAGATGACATCTTTTCAGCGAAAAACAGGTTTAGGAAGAGGGTTAAGTGCGCTTTTAGATGATAGCGAATCTTCTCACCCGCCGAAACAGCAGGTAAATGCTGTGAGCGAAACCGAGCAGATTGGCAATATCAGTCACGTGAGTTTAACCGAGGTTGAAACCAATCCATACCAGCCACGTACCGAGTTCGATCAGGTAGCTTTAAACGAGCTGGCCGATTCGATAAAAGTACAGGGCCTCATCCAGCCGATTACGGTTAGGAAACTGGGCGCCAATAAATATCAGCTCATTTCGGGCGAACGCAGGTTCAGGGCTTCGAAACTGGCCGGTTTAGCACAGATTCCTGCCTATATCCGCAGTGCCAACGATCAGCAGATGCTGGAAATGGCATTGATCGAGAA
>NZ_DJDT01000369.1 GCF_002432345.1 Pedobacter sp. UBA5917 | reverse complement strand
TCGAAGGACCTGCCATAACACCATGTAAGACGTTTCGACAGGCTCAACGTGACAAAATATTGAGAAACTAGGTTTATGATAGAGACTCTGTACCTGCTCCTGCAACATTTCCATTAACATCCCTCAATCCTACTCTCCATTTCATAAATTAGCGCATCAAATAATCAACCCTAACTAATTATGAATAAAAAACTACTATTTTCTGCACTATTCCTGTGTGCTTCGGCGAGTGTTTTTGCTCAAGACAGGAAAGTAATCGATAATATTGTTAAAGAAGTAAATGAAAACTCTCAGTTAGAGAAACTTGCTCACGAATTGCTTGATGTTGTTGGTCCGCGTTTGGTTGGCTCACCGCAAATGAAACAGGCTAACGATTGGGCAGTAAAAAAGTACAGCGACTGGGGTATCTCTGCCAAGAACGAAAAATGGGGTGAATGGGCCGGCTGGGAACGTGGCATTACCCATATCGATCTGATAAGTCCGCGGGTACGTACTTTAGAAGGCACACAACTGGCCTGGAGCCCATCTACCAATGGAAAAGCCATTAATGCAGAGGCGATTATTCTTCCAACAATTACCGATTCGGTTTCCTTTCAGAAATGGTTACCTAATGTAAAAGGTAAAATTGTACTCATTTCGATGAACCAGCTTTCTGGCCGGCCAGAAAAAAACTGGGAAGAATTTGCTACAAAAGATCTTTTCGAAAAGTTTAAAAAAGAAAAAGCAGAAGCTGCAAAAGCTTGGACAGCCAGTCTGGCCAAAACCGGTTTAACGGCCAAAACACTTCCTGTAGCTTTAGAAAATGCAGGTGCAGTTGCTGTAGTGATCAATAACTGGTCGCAAGGCTTTGGTGTAGATAAGATTTTTGGTGCAAATACCACAAAAGTGCCAACTTTGGATCTATCTGTCGAAGATTATGGTTTGGTTTACCGCTTGGCCTTAAATGGTGATAAACCTAAGCTTAAAATCGAGGCAGATTCGAAAAAATCAGGCGCTGTACCAACCTTTAATACGATCGCTGAGATAAAAGGAACACAAAAACCAAACGAATATGTAATGCTTTCTGCACATTTTGATTCGTGGGATGGAGCAAGTGGTGCAACAGATAACGGTTCGGGAACCATTTTGATGATGGAAGCCATGCGTATTTTAAAAAAAATCTATCCTAACCCAAAACGTACCATCCTGGTAGGTCATTGGGGAAGCGAAGAGCAAGGTTTAAATGGTTCGAGGGCATTTGTAGAAGATCATCCCGAGATTGTTGGCAACCTGCAGGCTTTGTTTAACCAGGATAACGGAACAGGCCGTGTGGTTAACATTGGCGGACAGGGTTTTGCGAAATCAAAAGATTATATCACCCGTTGGTTGGCCGCAGTACCAGATACCATTAAAAACCAGATTAAAACCAGTTTCCCTGGAACACCGGGCGCAGGTGGATCAGATTTTGCTTCATTTGTAGCTGCCGGAGCACTAGGCTATTCATTAAGTTCTACCAGCTGGGATTATGGCACTTATACCTGGCATACCAACCGCGACAGTTACGATAAACTGGTTTTCGACGAAATCAGAAGTAATGTAATTTTAGCAGCCATTATGGTTTATATGGCTTCAGAAGATCCTGAAAAAACTTCAACCGAAAAAGCAACCGATTTACCAGTTAACGAACGTACTGGTAAACCAGCAACCTGGCCTGTTCAAACCAAATCGAACAGAAAAGGTGGTTTATAGATAAAAATTTTGAATTGATTTGTAAAGGAGCGCTTGGAAACAGGTGCTCTTTTTTGTTATTCTCGCGTCGTCATTTCGAGCGGAGTGCAACGCAGTCGAGAAATCTATCAAGATAGATCTCTCCATTCCACTGCGTTTCAGTCGAGATGACGACCTTTTTATTGACAGAGATGCCTACTCCTCTTTCTTCTGAAACTTATAAAACAAGTACCCTAAAAAAGGTAAAATCAGCACACTCCCCAATAAAAGTGCTAATCCCAGGCTATAAATGGTTTTCTCTGGGCCAACAGTTTCCAATAGCGAAATCGCATCTCCGCTCTTTAAACGGATAAAGTTTGGAAAGTGGGCATAACTAATTGCCAAAAGGATCATTGTTACCTGGAAGCCCGCTAAAATGCGTAAAACCTTGGTTTTGCCTTTAATTAATAGGTACCACAACAAAACAAGCGATAGGCTAGCCAAAACAATTGCTGATAAACCAACTGTACTTTTAAAAACCCAATCGATCAATGGAATTTTATCACGTTGTGCAGCAATAAATACCATGGCACCAAAAACTACCGCAGCTATATTCATAAATTCGGCCTTTTTAATAAAACGGCGTTTATCGTGAGCTTCTTTTGTTTCGCCGATAAGATAAATGGCGGCCAGGAAACCACAAAGCGCAACCGTAAAGAAGCCTACAGCCACCGAAAACCAGTTTAACCACCCTGAGATATAGGCGGTGTAAAAATCTGTCGCCTGTGGATCGATATGACCCGAAATGAGGCTTCCAGCAATAATACCTAGAAATAATGCGGTAACAAAGCTCGAATACCTGAAAATGCGGTTGTAAAGCCACTGCATATCATCTTTTACAGCATCATAATGGCGAAATACAAAAGCGGTACCCCGCGCTATAATCCCGATAAGCATAATGGCCAATGGAATATGCAGGTAAACCGACATTGTGGTATAAATAAAGGGGAAACCCACAAAAAGGATCACAATGGCAATAATGAGCCACATGTGGTTGGCTTCCCAAACCGGACCAATGGCCTGGTACATGGTTTTCCGGGTTTTACTCCTGTTTTTTGTTGAAGTAAACAGTTCGATAATACCGGCACCAAAATCGGCCCCACCCAATAAAAAGTAGAGCAGGATGGCCATGCACAGAAATGTAATTACAACTTCTTTCATATTTTTTAAGTGATTACACAGATTACTTGATTACACCGATCATAAGTCAATCCTTGGTTAATTATCGTTCTGTTCAGTTTTATTGTATAGTATGGGTACCATTTTAATCTGCCTGTAAAGTAAAAATGTTACGATAACGCTTAGCGAAACATAAATTGCAGAGAAGATATAAAAAGAGTAAGCTATACCCGGCATTGGTGTAACCGCATCTTTAGTACGCATAATACCATAAATAATCCATGGCTGCCGGCCAACCTCAGTAACCACCCAACCGGCTTCTAAAGCGATATAACCAAGCGGGATTGCGAAAACAAACAGTTTTAACAGCCATCGTTTTTCAGTTAAAGCTTTCTTTTTAAAAAGAATGAAGAAATAAGTTAACGATACCAAAAGAAGTAAGGTACCGATCCCCACCATGATCTGAAAAGCATAATGTGTTATCGCAACCGGAGGATGCTCGTTTTCAGGAATCTGATCTAAACCTTTAACTTCTGCTTTGAAATCGCCATGCGCCAGAAAGCTTAGTGCACCGGGAATTTTGATCGCTCCCTTTACTGTTTTATCTTTCTCGTTTACAATACCACCAATCAATAACGGTGCGGGTTTTTCGGTTTTATATAATGCTTCCATGGCGGCCAGTTTTGCAGGCTGGCGTTTGGCAACGTCTTTTGCAGAGATATCGCCACTTAATGGTTGCAATAAAGCAGCAATACATGCAAATACAGCCGCTATTTTAAAGGCTTTTAAATGGAATACTGCATTCCTGTTCCGTAAGATCATTAAAGCATGTACGCCTGCCACAGCAAAGCCTGTAGCCGTAAATGCAGCCAAACACATGTGCAAAGCCTGACTGAACCATGCTTTGTTGAACATGGCCTGTATGGGATCGATATTAAGGTATTTACCGTTTACAAAATCAAAACCCGCCGGACTGTTCATCCAGGCATTGGCAGCAACCACCAATATTCCCGAAGCCAGTCCACTCACCCCTACTACCATCCCTGTAAACCAATGGAACCATTTATTCAGTTTATTCCAGCCATAAAGGAAAAAACCAAGGGCTATTGCTTCGATAAAAAAGGCAGTTCCTTCGAGCGAAAATGGCATTCCGAATATTGGTCCGGCATGATCCATAAATTTTGGCCAGAGCAGACCCAATTCGAACGATAACATGGTACCCGATACCGCACCTGTGGCAAAAAATATCGCTACGCCTTTACTCCAGGCCTTGGTAAGGTTTTTATATACTTCATCGTTCGTTTTAAGCCATTTATAATGCGATACGGCCATAAAGAAAGGCATAACCATGCCAATACACGAAAAAATAATGTGAAAGCCTAATGATAAGGCCATCTGCGAACGGGCTGCTATAAAATCATCCATGAGCTGTAGATTTTGAATTGTAACAAATATAGTTGTTAAACACTAAAGCCTACGGTAATTCAATGACGTTGAAAGGATTATTTTAAATATAGAACGTTTATAAATTGAAAAAAGATTTGGAGGATTGTGTTATAGGAACATTCGCATTTTCAATCACAGATGTACACAGATAACCAAAAATACCGTCATTTCGAGCGGAGCGTAGCGAAGTTGAGAACCCGTAGACTCAGCGAAGCTAAATCTATCTCGAGTTAGATATCTCCATTCCAATGCATTCCAGTCGAGATGACGATTTTTTATAGAATATGAGGTTAAGCCCCTTTCAATTCATCGTAAGCAGCAGTTAAACTTCTCTGGATACCTTCTCCCTGCCATTCGGGTGCATTTGGGATGGTAGTCGCTTTTAGGATATCCTCTTTGCTCTTTCCCGCTTTAATTTCGCCGCCTACAAAAGTTAGCAGGTTTTGAAGATAATTCTGATAAGCTTTAACATCGGCTTTGTTTCCGGTTACTTTTTCGGGATCGAGGCTATGTCCCCAGATAAACAATGTATCGTTATCAAACTGGTTGATGATTTTATCCAATGCAGTGATCCAGTTACCGATGTGTGCGCCATTTTCTCTATCAATGTAAGGAAACCTGCGATTGAAAACCAGATCGCCAACCTGTACAATATTGGCGTGTTCGAAATGATAAACGGCATCGCCATTGGTATGGCCAGAACCATAATAATAAGCTTTGATATTTTCGTTACCTACTTTTGCGGTCCATTTTGTACCGAAAGTAGTATCAGGTAATAACTGTTTATCCAAATTATTTGCTTTTTCAGCTCCTCTCTTCTGGTTAACCAGCGAATTTTGGTGCGCCACCACTTTTTCGGCCAATCCTTTAAAAGAGATGTTCCCGGCAGTATGGTCGCCGTGATGGTGCGTATTGATCAGGTATTTAAAAGGTTTTTCGCCCAGTTTTTTTAATTCTTCAATCACGTGGGGTGCTGTGGTTGGAAACTGTGCATCTACCACAACAAAACCATTGCTCGAATTTAACCAACCGATGGTACCGCCCTGCTCGGTAAATATACCTACATCATTACGGAGCGGTTTAAAATTATAGGCACGGAACAATTCCTTTTGTGCAAAAACATCTGTTTTATAAATCGAAAGCAGGGCCATCGCCAATGCCGAATTTTTGATAAAATTTCTTCTTTCCATTTTGGGATTAAGCTAAAAAAACCACAGCAAATGCCGTGGTTTAAATTTAATGATTTTGATCGTGAAATAACAAAAATTATATTCCAGAACCTGGAGTAGTCCCTGGCTCGTGCCCCGGGCCAAAGGAGTTATTCTTGCGGTCTTTATCCTTGTTGAACAGATTGGTAGTTACTTTGGATGACTTGTTTTCATCAAGTGTTCTATCTTCTTTAATATCCTCTGCGGTTTTATCCAGTAAATCGTTCTCAACAACTTTACCTTTTTCTTTATTCGTTTCCATAGTAATTGTAAATTGATGTATTATAGGAACAAGCAAAAAATAAGATTGTTTTCTTTAATCCTTTTAGGAATGGGATTGGGCGAAAGGAAAATAATTATGTTTGGGGATTTATCTACCTAAGGTATAAAGTCTCTAAAGTCAAAGTCCATGTTTAGTGGCTCACCAAACAAATAAACAATTTACAATTTATCGTTATCTTAGTTAAAACGAAATCACATGGATTCTGATATTTTTAAAGATAGAAGAAAATCATTCCTTGAATATGATGAAACTTACTTTTGGACCTGCACAATTAAGGATTGGAAGCACTTATTAAAGTCGACCAATTATAAGTAAATAGTCTTAAATTCCTTAAGAAAACTCGTTAAGCAAAGTTTTATGGAAGTTTATGGTTTTGTTATCATGCCAAACCACATTCATTTAATTTTGAAAATCTTAAAACCAAATGGCAAAGAGAAACCAAGTTCAAGTTTTTTGAAGGATACTTCTCATGAATTAAGAAAAGACCTCATCATCAATAACCCTAATATTTTAAGACTTTTTGAGGTAAGCGAATCAGACCGGAAATATAGAATATGGCAAAGGGATTCGCTCGCAATCAATATGTTTGATATTAATATTTTAGAGCAAAAATTAAATTATATTCATTATAATCCATTTCAAGAACGGTGGCGTTTAGCTCAAAATACAGAAGATTACCGTTGGTCATCTGCCAGATTTTATAAAACAGGTATTGATGATTTTAATATACTGACTGATTATAGGGATGTATTTTAATTCATGTTACCTTCGATGATGATTAAGACATAAAAATGATTATGGTTGGTGAGCCACCAACCATAGAAGTAGTGAAATAGAGAAATCTATCTCGGAACAGATTTCTCGACTACGTTGCACTCCGCTCGAAATGACATTACGAGGGAGCTTAGCCGCCAATTATAACTTCTTAATACCATTTTTACAACATTGCCCCAGGTAATTTTCCTAACTCATGGATACATCCGAAAGAATGAAACCTCCTTTTATGGATTTTATTGAAATGGTTCGAAGATTCGAAAGAAAACGGATTGAAGATAAACTTGTAAATGTGTTTCCTTTCTTCATTCAATTTTTCTTCCAGTTTAGCGTTTTCCAGATTTTGAGTGTTGTGGTTCGTTTCCATGATGATATAAATTATTGAAAACCTGGCGGGCTTTCAGGGTTAACAATTTTAATAATAATAAAAAGCTATTTTAAAATTTGCTTAACCTTATACCACGGGAATTTGATAAGGTTTCGTTCTGGAACAACAGATAATATGGCGTGGATTGCCTTTATGTTAATTAAATATAACGTTTTTATTCCACAAATAAAAATATTTCTAACAAAATTAAATACGCTCAATAAAAACTACTATTCCTATAGGTTTTGTATTTATTATTTCTATATTCAAATATTAATTAATAACATAAACCAAAATGGCAGAATTAAAAAACAAACAAACCGCATTAGGCGACGTTGCGGCAAGGCAGCTGGCAATTGCCACACGAACGGTACCCCAGATGATTTCCATCACCCCACGATGGCTAACCCATCTGTTAAACTGGATTCCCGTTGAATCAGGTGTTTACAGGTTAAATAAAGTTAAAGACGGCAGTTACGCCGAAGTAGACTGCTCGGGAAGGGATGAGCGTGAGCTTCCGCATACCTTTATCGATTATGTAGAGGATCCAAGGGAATACAACCTTAGTGCGGTAAATACAGTTTTAGATGTACATACCCGCGTTTCCGACCTCTATAGCAAGCCATATAACCAGATTTCGGAGCAATTGCGCTTAACCATCGAAAGTATTAAAGAGCGTCAGGAAAGCGAACTGATCAACAATGCAGAATATGGGCTTTTAAATAGTATTGTTGCTTCGCAAAGGATAAAAACACGCACCGGTGCACCTACCCCTGATGACCTGGACGAATTGATTACGAAAGTTTGGAAAGAACCTGGATTCTTTTTGTTACATCCTTTAGCTATTGCAGCCTTTGGAAGGGAATGTACCCGCAGAGGTGTTCCACCACCAACCGCTTCTTTATTCGGATCGCAGTTTTTAACATGGCGGGGCATTCCTTTAATTCCATCAGATAAAGTGCCTATTGTAAATGGTAAATCAAAAATCCTGTTAATCCGTACGGGCGAAAGCAGACAGGGTGTTGTGGGTTTGTACCAACCGGGGTTACCTGGCGAGCAGTCCCCTGGCTTATCTGTCCGTTTTATGGGAATTAACGACAAGGCAATTGCCTCTTATTTAGTTTCACTATACTGCTCACTGGCGGTTCTTGTAGATGATGCAATTGCTGTTCTTGAGGATGTTGAAATCGGAAAATACCATGAGTATAAATACGCATAACAACCATAACCTTCCCGATCAGGCTGCTTTAGAACAATTGGCCAATGCTTTGTTCTCTGCGCTTCCGGGTAGTAAAAATGCAATTCCGGATGTAGCCACACAACAGGAGCGGCATCATAACGATTTTAACATGGAAGATCCGCAAACGAGTTTTCCGGATCCGCATTTCGAACCTAAAACAAAGGCTTCTGTTCCATCATCTGGTTTTGGAGCCTCTCCTACAGCTGCAGAAAGTTTACAGGCGCAAAAAATTGCAGATGAAAAACTTTACCTACCGAAGGAGCCGGTTAATGCTGATGGTATTGTTCCGTCATCAGTATCAGGAAGCGGGAAATCACCATCCTATCTGGAGCATAAAAATGAATTCGATCTAAAAAAACCTCAAACCAGTTTAAACGATCCTCATTTCAATAGCATTGAGCAACATAAGACTAAAGATTTTGGAGATGGCAATCCTTTCGCCCGTCAATTCGCTTCAAGCATAGAACCCTCAGCATTATTTTCTTCGAACCACGATGAAGCGTTAATTAAAGCACTGACAGAAATAACACAAATTGGAGCAATTCAGCAACTTCCCTTTACCTCTGCGCCCGATTTAAGCGCATCGGATTATTATTTTTTAGCCAACCGCAGGGAATCTTTCCCAAACCATGATTTTTCATCAGCGCATCAAAAAGGGTCAGGAGATTTATTTACCCATGCCGCTTTATCCAAACCGCTGCTAAATGTTGATCTGATCAAAAAAGATTTCCCGATTTTACAGGAAACGGTAAATGGCAAACCATTGATTTGGCTGGATAATGCGGCAACCACCCAAAAACCCAAACAGGTTATAGATCGGATTACTTATTTCTATGAGCATGAAAACTCGAATATCCACAGGGCAGCACATGAGCTTGCGGCACGCGCTACCGATGCTTACGAAGACGCACGCGAAAAAGTAAGGTCTTTTATCAATGCGGCCTCAACAAATGAGGTAATTTTTGTGCGTGGAACAACTGAAGGTATCAACCTTGTTGCAAAAAGCTGGGGGGAACAAAATCTTAATTTTGGCGACGAAATTATCATCAGTCATTTAGAACACCATGCCAATATTGTTCCCTGGCAGCAACTTGCAGCTAAAAAAGGACTAAAATTAAAGGTTATTCCTGTTGACGACCAGGGGCAGATTTTATTGGATGAGTATGTTAAACTTATTACACCAAAAACACGCTTGGTTTCTTTTACACAGGTTTCAAACGCTTTAGGAACGGTTACTCCGGCTAAACAGATCATCGATCTGGCACATGCTGCTGGTGCAAAAGTACTCGTTGATGGGGCACAATCTGTTTCCCATATCCGTACAGATGTTACCGCACTAAATTGCGACTGGTTCGTTTTCTCTGGGCACAAGGTTTTCGGACCAACAGGTATTGGCGTTGTTTATGGGAAAGAAGACTTGTTAAATCAGACTGCTCCCTGGCAGGGTGGTGGTAATATGATTAAAGATGTTACTTTCGAGCATACCCAATACCATGATGCGCCGTCGCGCTTTGAAGCCGGAACGGGTAATATTGCCGATGCGGTTGGTTTGGGCGCAGCCATAGATTATGTAAATAAAATCGGCATTGATATCATCCACCAATACGAACATTATTTATTGCTTTATGCTACCAGACTTTTAAACGAAATACCCGGTTTAAAGTTAATAGGCACCGCAAATGAAAAAGCGAGTGTACTATCTTTTATTTTTGAAGGTTACACCAACGATGAAGTTGGTCAGGCATTAAATAAGCAGGGCATTGCAGTACGAACCGGCCACCATTGTGCGCAACCTATTTTAAGGCGCTTTGGTTTAGAAAGTACCGTAAGGCCATCGTTAGCCTTTTATAATACCTGTGCCGATGTAGATGTATTGGTAGAAACCTTATATCGCCTAAGAAGTGGTTATAAATAAAAAATAACCGTGGGTCCCGGCTTCACACCGGGACTTTTCTATTTGGTTAATATCTTTTATGCCAGGTATTTTGATTTAAATTATCATTATTTTTTGGAAATCAGGTGCAGTGGCGTTTGGCAGATACAGTCCTGCTCTACACTTTACTTCGTTGCACTCGTGTTCGTTCCGATCAGGTTTAGGTGGCACAGCCTGTGGTAATATTTGGGGTTTGCAATCGCCCCCTTTTTTTTGCGCCATACTATTAACCATTCATAGCAACGCCAGCTTTTGTATATAAACCTGATTGAAATGGGAAACCCGCATCCCGATTTTTCATCGGGATAGGATTTGAAATGAAAAGCAGGACGAACATTAAAATGAAATGCTGCCCCTGCTTTCCAAAAAACAAATAAAATATTTTTATTATTGGCAAATTCAAAAACAAAAAAAGTCCCGATTTTCACCGGGACTCTCCTATTTGGTTAATGATATTTTTATGCTAAAGCATTTTGCTTCACTACCATTTTAACTTTTTCGATTACATAATCCAATTCTTCTTTAGTGGTGTATTTACTAAATGAAAAACGCACCGATGGACGGTTTGGATCGGCATTGATACCGTTTAACACGTGCGAACCAATATTCGAACCCGAAGAACAGGCACTACCGCCCGAAGCGCAGATACCGTTGATATCCAGATTGAACAACAACATATCGGCCATATCCATTTCAGGGAAAGAAACATTGAGCACGGTATAAAGACTTTTATCGGCATCAGTTTCGCCATTAAAACCAATACCCGGGATTTCTGCAATTAATTGCTCTTTTAAATAATCTTTCAGCCCCTGAATATGCGTTTGGTGTTCGGCCATTTCGGCATAAGCAATTTCTAAGGCTTTGGCCAAACCAACAATACCATACACATTTTCGGTACCACCACGCATATTACGCTCCTGTGCACCGCCATAAATCATCGGCGGGATTTTGATATTGCTGTTTACATATAAAAAGCCAACGCCTTTTGGTCCGTGGAGTTTATGCGCTGCACAAACAATAAAGTGTGCTTTAAGCTCCCTTACATTGTGTGGGTAATGCCCCATGGTTTGTACGGTATCTGCATGGTAAATGGCATTGTATTTCTCGCAGATATCGCCCACTTTAACCATATCGGTTAAGGTACCCAATTCATTATTGGCATGCATTAACGATACAAAAGTACGCTCGTTATTTTGAAGCAGTTCTTCTAAATGATTATAATCAACATTGCCTTTTTCGTCGATATTAACGAAACTCAGTTTATCGATCTCACCATTTTTAAGCATGGTATTTAAAGTATGTTCAACGGCGTGATGCTCAATTTTAGAGGTAATGGCATGTTTGATGCCGTATGCGGCAATGCCACAACGGATAGCAGTATTATCGGCCTCGGTACCGCCAGAAGTAAAGAATATTTCGGAAGGTGATGCGTTTAACAGACCTGAAACGGTTTTACGGGCTTTCTCCACTAGCGTACGCACCTCGCGGCCAAGCGCGTGAATGGCAGATGGATTACCGAAATAGTTTTCCATCACGTTTGTCATTTCCGCAATTACTGCCGCATCCAAAGGCGTAGTGGCCGCATTATCTAAATAGACCCTTTTCATTTCTATGAATATTTAAAAGTTAGTATGTTACAAAGATGTTTTGCTCATTAACATCTTTGTTTTTAAAAGGGTTTGGATTTAGTTTTAACCAAATCCAAACCGGGATTTTATACTTTAATCCAAAGGGATTAAAGGTGTAATATTTCTTTAATATCGGAAATGATCTTGTTTGCCAAACTTTCGGCAATGGTTTCATTTTCGGCCTCACTGTAAATCCTGATAATCGGTTCGGTGTTCGAACGGCGCAAATGTACCCAGGTTTTATCAAATTCTATCTTCAAACCATCAATAGTACTGTAAGGCTGGTTTTTGTATTTCTCTTCTACCTGTTTCAACAGATTATCGATATCCATTTCTGGCGTAAGGGTAATTTTGTTTTTAGAAATGTGGTATTGGGGATAGCTGGCCCTTAATACGGAGATCGATTTACCAAATTTAGCTAAATGTGTTAAGAATAAAGCAATACCCACCAAAGCATCTCTTCCATAGTGCGATTCAGGATAGATGATACCACCATTTCCTTCACCACCAATAATAGCGTTAGTCGCTTTCATTTTGTTTACCACGTTTACTTCGCCCACAGCCGAAGCATTATATTCCGATCCTGCTTTCTCTGTTACATCGCGCAAAGCACGGGTTGATGAAAGATTGGAAACTGTATTTCCAGGCGTGTTTTTTAATACGTAATCGGCAACAGCTACTAGAGTATATTCTTCGCCGAACATGCTGCCATCTTCATTTACGAAACATAAACGGTCTACATCCGGATCAACCACAATACCTAAATCGGCATTCTGTTTCTGAACTTCTTTTGATATTTCGGTTAAATTTTCCGGAAGTGGCTCTGGATTGTGCGGAAAATGTCCGTCTGGTGTACAGTATAATTCAACAACTTTACTAACGCCTAAAGCTTTTAACAAAGCAGGGATAAAAATGCCACCTGTAGAGTTTACGCAATCGATTACTACCTTAAAATCGGCTTTTTTAATGGCTTCAACGTCCACTAAAGGCAATGCCAAAACTTTATCGATATGTTTTTGAAGGTAGGTATCGTTTTTGATTACTTTCCCTAATTTGTCTACATCAGCGAAATCAAAATCAGCACTTTCGGCCAGATCTAAAACCTCTTTGCCATCGGCATCACTGATAAATTCGCCGCTTGCATTTAATAATTTCAGGGCATTCCATTGTTTTGGATTATGGCTGGCGGTTAAAATAATACCACCACCTGCATTTTCATCAGGAACGGCAACTTCTACGGTTGGTGTTGTTGATAATCCAAGATCGATTACTTCGATACCTAAACCCTGTAAAGTTCCGATTACCAGGTTATTTACCATTTCACCCGAAATACGGGCATCGCGACCTAAAACAATGCGTTTATTGCCAGTTTTTTGTACTACCCAGCTACCAAAGGCCGCTGTAAATTTCACAATATCAAATGGCGTTAAGCCGTCGCCGGCCCTTCCGCCTATGGTTCCGCGTATTCCTGAAATCGATTTTATTAAAGTCACCGTGTATATTTTATTTTGAGGTCCAAAAATAACAAAAAAAACAAGATAGATGCTATTTAGCAAGGTTTTGCCAAGCAAATTTACATTGTTTTTATATCTACAAACACGATGTGTTTGATAGAAATTAGTCAGGCAATAAAAATCAAACGTATGTTTTAACCATTAATTATTTTTCAATTTTTACATTCATTTTCAACAATATAAAAACCCGAACCATAATATTCTTGCAACATTATTGCATAAAAGCATATTCTAACTTCACTAGCGGTTGTAAAACCTTATATTTGCATCTTTTTAAGATACAAACGGCTTTTATATGCAGCGCAAGTGGTTTCAATATTGGTTTAATTCGCCATATTATCATATTCTATATCAACAACGGAATGATGCTGAAGCCGAGTTTTTTATTGATAAACTCACCCATTTCCTAAATCCGAAGGCCAATGCCAAAATGCTGGATATTGCCTGTGGAAAAGGCCGTCACTCCATCTACCTGAACAAAAAAGGTTTTGATGTTACCGGGATAGATCTTTCTGAACAAAGCATTAAATATGCCAAGCAGTTCGAAAACAACAAATTGCATTTTCTGGTACACGATATGCGCAGGCTCTTTTACATCAACTATTTTGATGTGGCCTTAAATCTTTTTACCAGCTTCGGTTATTTTGATACCGAAAAAGAACATGTAAATGCACTTAAAACCTTTAGGAAATGTTTAACTGCTGATGGGATATTGGTGCTGGATTATTTTAACACCGAAAAAATTATCCGCAACTTAAATTCATGCGAAACCAAATCACTCGATGGCATTACCTTTAACATTACCAAAAATGTTGTTGAAGGAAAAATCATCAAAAAAATCAATTTTGAAGACAACCACAAGGTATATAATTTTGAAGAACGTGTGCAGGCCTTCAGTTTTGAAGATTTTGAGCGCATGCTTACCAAAGCAGGCATGCAGATCGAACAAACTTTTGGCAACTACAGTTTAGAGGATTTTGACCACTCCACTTCCGATCGCTTAATTTTAATCTGTAAAAAAGCATGATAGAAAGCATACAGCAATTTGATGTAGAATTGTTCCTGAAAATCCACCGCGGACTTTCAAATAGCTTTTTTGATTGGTTGATGCCTTTAATGCGCAACCGTTTCTTTTGGTCGCCGCTTTATCTGTTTATCGTTGTATTCTGTATTAAACAGTATAAAAAAACAGGTTATTATATTATTGGCATGGTACTCTTTACCTTTGCTATGGGCGATTTAATAGCCTCAAGAGTGATAAAACCCTGGGTATCGAGGGTAAGGCCCTGCAACGACATGAGTTTGGCTAACGATATCATCCATCGCGTTCCCTGCGGCAGTGGTTTGAGTTTTCCTTCTGCGCATGCCACCAACCATTTTGCGATTGCCGTATTTCTGATCTGCGTATTTTACAGTAGATGGAAACCTATTTTACCAATCGGTATATTCTGGGCATTTATCATCAGTTTTGCGCAGGTATATGTAGGTGTGCACTACCCTATTGACGTAACTACCGGTGCATTACTGGGAATTACGATCGGCGTGATCTGTTCGAGAATATTTAAAAAATTACAACCTGATTTTTAACCTATGGAAATCTGGAAACTCTGCGTACTCTTTTTCTGTGCCTTTTTGGGCGGAACAGCTATTTTTCTGGTAAAGAGCGATAAATCTAAACTGCTGAAACTGATTCTATCTTTCAGTGGGGCCTATCTTTTTGCCATTACGGTTTTACATCTAATCCCTGATGCTTACAGCGGACCGGATAAGTGGCAAATTGGTGTTTTTATCCTGATTGGTTTCTTATTGCAGATTTTTCTGGAGCAATTTTCAGAAGGTGTAGAGCATGGCCATATCCATAAACATCATGATGGACACGTTTTCCCTTTCGGTATTATGATCAGTTTATGCCTGCATGCTTTTTTAGAAGGGATGCCTTTGGCAAAAGAACAGCACAACGAATTGATTTTCGGTATTGCGTTACACCATATCCCTGCAGCTTTTGCATTGGCCAGTATACTGATGCAGAACCATTTTAAAAAGGGCAGCATTATCCTATATCTTATTTTATTTGCGGTAATGGCTCCGCTGGGTTTTTACGTAAGTGTTGGCCTTAGCAATGGTACGATTGGCGGTTTGGATGCTTATTTCAATAAAATTATGGGTGTTGTAATCGGTATTTTCTTACATATTTCTACCACAATTTTATTCGAATCGAGCGCCGATCATAAAATCAATACACGTAAAATGATCGCTGTACTATTGGGAATCGGCGTAGCATTGATCGGTTTCTTTGCCGGACATTAGTTTAGTTGGTAGTTTTCAGTTAGCAGTTTTCAGTTAACCGATTTAAACAGTTAACCGATTAACCAATCCGAACAAAGCAATCGCCCCGTAGCCGTTTTTAAGCGTTTAAATCGTTTATAGTTTTCAGATCGCAGCTATAATTCAGTAAATTAGTTTATGGAAAACATTGTAAACGAACCAGCTGTAGCTTATCAAAAAAGACGTTACACCGTTGAAGAATACCTGGAAATGGAAAAAGAATCAACCGAAAAACATGAATATTTTCAGGGTGATATATTTGCAATGTCGGGTGCGGGCTTTAAACATAACATCTTGTTTTCCAATATTTTTCTGGCGGTGGGCAATAAGTTAAAAGGAAAGTCGTGCAACATTTTTGGGAGTGATATGCGAATGAATATTCCCGAAAACACCTTATTCACCTATCCGGATATCTCTATCTACTGTGATGACGTAAAACATATTGATATTGATGAAGAAACCTTTATTCTACCAACTGTTATCATCGAAATCCTTTCACCTTCAACCAAAAATTATGATAGAGGCAAAAAATTTAACCTGTATAAAGATATCCCATCATTAAAAGAATACATCATGATCGACTCGGAATCGGTTTCGGTTGAAGCTTATTATATTAATGAAGAAAAAGAGTGGATACTTAACGATTACAAAGAGATTTCTGATACTTTCACCTTGGTTTCAATGGGTTTTGATGTGGCTTTAGCTGATATTTATGAGCGTGTGCGATTTAGCGTAAAGTAACTAAGAAGGAAGTCCAGTTTACGCTCCATTTGTATACAAAGTATCTTAAAACATGCCTTCTTTAAGCTTAACCGCAAACTGAAAATTGCCAACTGGGAACTGGACTATTTCTTCTCTTTCTTCTTTCCATAACCCCACGGACAGTGCTTGCACTTGTTTTTGCAGCAATAGCCCCGTTTTAGGTGATAGGCTTCAGTAAAAACCATCAGTCCATCTTCGTTAAAATAAAAATCTTCGCCTTCTTTCATAGCTAAAATTGAATTTTGAATGAGTGAATTGGTGAATTTTAATTGATTGAATTTTGAATGATAGAATGTTTTAACTTAGACCTTTAACCACTCAATCATTCATTCGGTTATTCTATCATTCATTTATGCTCTCATTCAATCATTCATTTGATTAAGATAACTAAAGATTCTGAAACAAGTTCAGAATGACGAACCCTGGTTAATTAAGTATTTTAACCTCAAGTTTATCCTTAAAATAATCTTTAAGCTGTTTTCCATCACCGTGCAAAGTCCACACCTGTTTCGGTTTTACTTTTTCGATGGTTTCTAAAATCGCGTCCCAATCAGCGTGATCGGAAATATAAAGCGAAATTCCGTTTTGCTGTTGCAGATTTTTCCAGCCTGACGCGAATGCCCGTACCACATTGATTGCCTTATGATAACTATGAAAAACCATTGGCGGAACGATATAAACCTGGTTTTCGTGATAATTTTTCATCACTTTACGGTCGTACATTTTGTAATTGCCCAGTTTCATGCCATAATCCTCATATATTTTAACGAATGGCATAATGCTAAAGTGCACCATTATGTTCCGTGTTGGGCAATGCTCGTTCAACAATTGGATAATCCGCTGGCTTTTGCCCAAGGCATAGGCGCCAAGCATGATATTGGCTTTGGTTTCGTTTAGTTTTTTGATTTCATCAACCGGTGAAGGATGTTTGGTTTCCGGATCTGCAAACGTGCTTTCGGTAATCAACACATCGGCCTCCACAAATTCAAAAGGCTCACAGGTTGTATCAGGCTCTATCTTATAATCACCTGTGTAAAGGTATTTAATACCTTTATATTCCATTAAAACCTGTGCAGAGCCCAAAATATGTCCGGCAGGGTAAAAGGAAATGCTTACCTCATTTATCCTGAAGGTTTCGCGATAGCTTTTGGTGAAAAAATCAACCGCGGCAAACTTGCGGTAACGGTGTTTCATAAAAGCTGCCGTAGGTGCTGTGCAATGTACATTCTGGCTTCCTCCAATGGCATGATCGCCATGTGCATGAGAAATCACTGCTTCTTTAACGGGCTGTTGCGGATCGAGGTAAAAATCGCCGTAAACACAGTACAATCCCGTTGGGGTAATGGTAATAAAATCTTCTAAAATCATGATTAGGATGAAAGGATTTAAGGATGCTATGATTCTAGTGAATTAAAAAATGATACTTTTAAATTTCTATGTTGAAAAAAATCTTCTAAAATCATGATTAGGATAAAAGGATTTAAGTAGATTATGGATTGGCACTTTTAAATCCTTCGGCCGACTTAAGAAATTGTTGATGCAGTGCTAAAACCTGTTCGATGATGGATCGCTGTTCATCATTAACAATAAAATGATCGGCCAGTTTCGCTTTTTCGCCGTCGCTAAGCTGTTTATCCATGCGGGCTTTTATCTGCTCTTCGGTAAGGCCATCGCGCTGTATCAAACGCTTTATTTTAATCCCATAAGGAGCCGTAACCAAAATAGTGGTATCGCAAAATTTATAAGAGCCGCTTTCGAACAATATTGCGGCTTCCTTTAAAGTATATGGAACAGTAGAAGGAATGGTGGCTTCCCAGGCATCAAAAGCCCTAAAAACGGCTGGATGAACCAGGGCATTTAATTGTGCGAGTGCTTTCTCGTTATTAAAAACAATATCGGCAATATGTTTATTGTTGAGTTTGCCATCTTCGAAATAACTTTCGTTGCCAAAAGCCAATTTAACACCCTCTACTAGTAAAGCATCCTGGGTCATCATTTCTTTTGCAGCGGTATCTGCATAAAATACAGGGATCCCCAATACTTCAAAAACCTTACAAACGGTACTTTTACCGCTTCCTATACCACCTGTTATCCCTACTTTATACATTATTTTTCTACTATGAAATCTATTTTGGAAGGCATTACACTTACCAATTTACAATAATCGGGAAACTCGGTTATTTTAACGGTAAACTGGCGGTGTTTTAAATTGAGCCACTCATCAGCATCAATAGTTGCCGTGATGAAACTTTCGTCAACCTGGTCAAAATTGCTCAATGCCACTAAAAAAGTAACTTTAACCTTTTTAGGATAGAGTTTTATACTGTTATAATTCCGGTTATTGATAATTTTTAAAGGTACCTCAATGGTTTTCTCCGTAAATTCATCAACCGGCAGCTTTACTTCTACCGAAGAAGGATAAATGCTCACATTTTTATGGATACTGTGCTGCAACCCTACCCTTGTGGTACTGCTGTTCTGCACTTTATCGAGTTTTAACGTATCGGTAGGCCAGAATTTTATTTTATCAAGTTCTTCCTTTGGTCCGGCAACCTTAACATATTTCGGATTGAGGATAATTTCGCTGGAGATGCCATACTGTTTTTCGAAACTCAGTTTATCGATCAGTTTTACCGGTACTCTTTTCACCATCCGTTTGGTAAAATCGAAATAAAGCGTATCAGGCTTAACAGAAATCACCTTTTGCGAACTTTCCAATTGCTTATTGATGTTATAAAGCTGATCGGAAAAAACAATAAAATCTTTTGTATTGAGCTGACTTAAATTTACGTTAACAGACGGAGGGCTGATCCTTAACCTGGCAAATAACAATTGCCAGCCCGTTCCTTCCACCCTCAAATCTATCGTATCGGATTGCAAAGGATAAAAGGCCCTTTTGGTTGGCGTATTTTTAAAAACCAGCACCGTTTTGGCCACATATTCGTATTTATTGTTCAATGCCATAAAAAGCCATGCAGCAATGGCCAGCAGCAAACATGCCAACAGGCTAAATACACGTCTTTTTTCAATTTTAGTTAATCTAATAAAGGGCATAATCCGTTAAAATCTTAAATGTAAGCAGGAAAAAACATCCAAAAATGCATTTAATCAAATGTAGTAAAACAAAAACAGTCCCGAAAGTTTTCGGGACTGCTCAAATTTTAATTATTTTTTATTAAGCTTTAGGCGCTGCCGGAGTTGTTGCTTTTGTAGCATCTAAAGAAACTGCCGATTTATCGAAACGGATTTTCACACCACCTTCAACTTCGATTAAAAAAGTTGTATCGTTCATATCTGCAATACGGCCGTGAATACCTGCTGTAGTTACAATTTTATCGCCTTTTTTCAACTCACTGATTAATTTTTTATGGTCTTTGGCTTTTTTAAGCTGAGGACGGATCATAAAAAAGTAGAACACTAGCGCAATTGCCCCAAACATGATTAACTGTCTTGGATCAAATCCGCCTGCTGCCTGTAAAATTACTGTTGATGTCATTTTTTATTTTTTTTGTGTATGAATAGTTGATGATCTTTAATGTGACCAATAATCAACTAAATTATTTTTTAGCAAGTACCTCTCCTACCAGGTGAACGGTAGAAACTGTAGGGTTTGCGTTTGAAGTGATGGTTACTACTTTATCCTGCATACCCATTTTGCCTTCGCTATTGAAAACTACGCTGATAATACCTTCTTTACCCGGTAAAATAGGCGAACCTGGCACCTGTGGAATGGTACAACCACAAGTTGCGGTTGCATTGGACACAACAAGTGGTGTTTTACCTGTATTTTTAAGTTTAAAATCGTGTTTTACCTTTTCGCCCTGCTCTATTTTACCGAAATCGTAAATTTCGCGTTCGAAAACGATAACCGGTGCATCTGCAGGAGCAACTTTAGCCGTTTTTGAGGTATCGTTACCAACAGAAACTGTTGATGCTGCTTCTGACGTTTGGTTATTTGCATTACGGCATGCTGCAAATGAAAGTGCAGCAATAGCCAGGATAAATGTTCTTTTCATTTTTAATCTTCGATTAATCCGCGGCCAATCTTTTTGATTGTATTGTTTTTCTTAAGATCGCCTAAAATTTTGTCTAAAATACCGTTTATAAATGAATTACTCTTCGGCGTACTGTAATCTTTTGATAACTCTAAATATTCGTTAATGGTTACTTTAACCGGAATAGATGGGAAGTTTAACAGTTCGCAGATTGCCATTTTCATCAGGATCGTATCCATAAGTGCAATACGCTCCGACTCCCAGTTTTTGGTTCTATCGGCAATCATATCCTGGTATTTGGCGTCATTCTGCAGGGTATGCACAAAAAGATCCTGCACAAATTTGCTATCCTCTACCCAATCGGCACTGATTTCGGTCAGTTTGTTTTTAAACGGATCATCAGAAGTAAAGTTTTTAAGGGTTTTGGCAACCATACCTTTCATTACTTCATGATCTACCTGCCAGTTGATAAATTTCTCTTCAAAAACCTGGATAATAGCCTGGCTTTTTAAAATAATTTTACGGAAAATGTATTTGATAATGTCTTTGGATGATTCTAAACTTTCGTTAGGATCAGCAAGGTAATCGGCATATTCTTTTGATGCTTTTAAAGCATTGTACACGGTTTTGCGGATTTCGGGATCAAAGCCCCAATCTACCTTATACTTTTTGATTGCAGAAACATATTCAGGATTCTGCTGCAATAAAATGCTAAACTTATTGTGTAGCAACTTCATGTTCGGATTGATATCCTCTGCTGTTTTAATGAATTTGTTTGCGCGTTCTGCCGCGTCGTTAGCAGTAAATTCGGTAACTTCTACCAATAAAGAGAGCATCCAGATGTACATTTCGTACACGCTATCGATACTTTGCATCAAGGTTTTCAAATCACCTTTAATGTCTTTTTTGTCTGCCATGTGCCATGCAAAAATGTTTTGCAAAGCTTTGATTCTTAAGTGCCTTCTGTTTAACATGAATGTAAGAACGAGTGCGGTTTTTTTAAAACCTGTTTTTAATAGTTATGATTTAATATGACGATTTAATTTTTTTAATGTCTGCAATCCGTTTTTCGGCAATCTGGTTTGCGGCAATGTTGGTCGATATATTTTCGGCCTTACTTAATTTAATTACGCTACGGGTAGCATCATAAATATTTTCGGTAAGCTGTACCGTACGTTTTTTACCAAAACCGGTCAGTTCAGAGTAGCAGGCAATTAATCCACCTGCATTGATCAGGTAATCGGGTGCAAATAAAATCCCTTTTTTCAACAGCAATTCGCTATCTAAAACCTCATCTTTTAACTGATTGTTGGCTGAACCTGCAATAATTGCAAACTTCATTTTTTCGATGGTTTTGTTGTTTACCGTAGCACCCATGGCACATGGGGCATATACATCGGCATCGGTTGTAAAAATTTTATCGGCCTCGATCGGTTTTGCCTTATACTTTCTGGCTACATAGGTTAACTGCTCCTGATTGATATCGCTGATCAATACCTCTGCATTTTCTTTTCTTAATAAAGCCACCAGGTGTTCGCCCACGTTACCAATGCCCTGTACCACAATGGTTCTACCGGCAAGCATATCGGTACCGAAAACCTCTTTAACACTGGCTTTAATCCCTAAATAAACACCCTGTGCAGTAAATGGAGCCGGATTACCTGCACCACCGATTGACTCGGGAACACCGGTAACATAATTGGTTTCCATGCGGATATATTCCATATCGCGTGTATTGGTCCCCATTTCTTCTGCGGTTATAAATTCGCCATTCAGGTTTTTAATAAACCTGCCATAGCTGCGCATTAAAGTTTCAGTTTTATCTTTTCTCGAATCGCCGATGATTACGCCTTTTCCACCGCCAAGGTTTAAACCTGTAATGGCAGCTTTGTAGGTCATTCCGCGCGATAAACGCAGCGCATCTTCAAGGGCTTCGCCTTCTGTAGCATAACTCCACATGCGTGTTCCGCCCAAAGCAGGTCCCAAAGTGGTATCATGTATAGCAATAATTGCTTTTAAACCTGTATCCGGATCATTGCAAAAAACCAACTTTTTATGCCCATAGGCACTTAATTGATCTAAAATTGATGAATCTGACGAAGAATTTGCTGGCATATTGAACGTTCGGCTAACCTGCTGCAAAATTAAAATAAAAAACGATTATTACACGTATTTAACGAAACTATAACAAAATTAATTCTACTGAAGCTAAAATAAATAAATCTGCAGGTTTTAAATGGTATGCGTTTTTTGAAGAAAAGAAGAAGATATTTGGTTCGTACCTGCACAAACCAAGGCATTATTTAAGTGGTCGATATTATTTGGAAAAGCCGGGTTCGGTTCATTTGGGTTACGAAAGTCCCGCTATCCGCTTCAAAGCCTCGGCTCGTACCTCACCTGCGGGTTTTACGCTGCTATCGGGTTTAGGTGGCAGGGGCTACCTAGGTTGCCAAAGGGCAAAGCATCGGTAACCTCGAGCGCGATAGCTTTGCGTTAGATGCCTTTGATTTAAAATAGAAATCAAGAACATCTTAATAATCAGGTTAAGGGTTTTAATTAATTTAGTTTTCTATGCCACATCTTCCATCTCACATGACCCATTTTACATCCCTTATTGTCATTATTCTTTAAAGCTTAACCACTAACTAATAAATATGCCGCATGGAATAACAAAATTATCTAAGTTTGTACAGCATGAAACATCTGAGCCAATTAAACAAATACTTTCTTAAATATAAATGGTGGATAATACCAGGAAGCATTTTCGTGGTAATTTCTAATATTTTTGGTGTTGTACCTGCACAGGTAATCGGTTATGCGGTAGATCTAATTACCGAAAACATCCAGATTTACAATCTTTTTCATGGTTTCGACCGCCAGGCCATTATTTACGACATTTTTAGCAGTAACCTTTTATATTTTGGATTGCTGGTTATTGCACTGTACCTTTTAAGGGGATTGTTTTTATTCTTTATGCGGCAAACCATTATTTTAATGTCGAGGCATATCGAATTCGACATGAAAAATGATATTTACCAGCATTATCAGGAACTGAGCCTAGGTTTTTACCGTCGCAATAATACCGGCGATTTAATGAACCGTGCCACAGAAGATGTAAACCGCGTGCGGATGTATGTTGGACCGGCAATTATGTACACCATTAATACCTTCGTATTATCGGTGCTTATTATCTGGTCGATGTTTGATGTAAACTCCAAACTGGCCGTGTATTGCCTTTTACCACTACCTTTTCTGGTGATCATTATTTATTATGTGAATACCCTGATTTTTAAGAAAAGCGGAAAAATACAGGAACGTTTATCTGATCTTTCGAGCTTCGTACAGGAACGTTTTTCGGGTATCAGGATCATTAAATCTTATGTGCGAGAAGATTATACGCGCAACATGTTCGAAATACAGAGCAACGAATACAAAAAGGATTCGATGAGCCTGGTTAAAGTTTCGGCCCTGTTTTACCCTACCATGCTTTTATTAATCGGTTTAAGCACCATTTTAACCATTTATATTGGCGGTATACAGGTAATGAACGGCAGTATCACCGCGGGGAATATTGCCGAATTTATCATTTATATTAACCAGTTAACCTTTCCGGTAACGATGCTAGGCTGGGTTACCTCATTGATCCAGCGGGCGGCAGCTTCGCAGAAAAGGATAAACGAGTTTTTGGATATCCCATCTGATATCCAATCAAAAGAGACTGAGGAAAGACCTTTATCGGGCAATATTAAATTCGACAAAGTGAGTTTTACCTATCCGGATACGGGGATTGAAGCTTTAAAAGAGGTTAGTTTCGAGATCAATAGCGGCGAATTTGTAGCGATTATCGGAAAAACAGGCTCTGGAAAATCGACATTGGCAAACCTGATTATGCGGATGTACGATGTAGAAAACGGCGCTATTGATATTGACGGGAAGAATATTAAAGGGCTGAACCTGAAAGATTACCGCAACCAGATCGGTTTTGTGCCACAGGAGGTCTTCCTATTTTCGGACACGATAAAGAACAACATTGCCTTCGGTTTAAACACAGTTACAGACGAGGAAGTATACAGTGCGGCCAAAAATGCTTCAGTTTATAACAACATTATCGATTTTGAAGAAAAATTCGAAACCATGCTGGGTGAAAGGGGAATTACGTTATCGGGCGGGCAAAAACAAAGGGTTTCTATTGCACGTGCACTGATCAAATCGCCTAAGATTTTGATATTTGACGATTGTTTATCGGCTGTAGACACTAAAACCGAGGAGGAAATACTGCAAAACCTGGGTAAAATAATGGCCGGAAAAACAAGTATTTTAATTGCCCACCGGATTTCTACCATTAAAAATGCGGACAAGATTTTAGTGCTTGATGACGGAAAAATCATCGAACAAGGCACACACAATGAATTACTTAAGCTAAATGGCAGTTATACGGAGCTTTATAACAACCAACTTTTGGAAGAGGAAACGCGCACAATTTAAATTGTATTAAAATTGTATTTTGAACTTTAAATATTTGCTTTATATTTACCGAAACCAAAAACCAACATCAATACCAACCATGGGAGAATTCGACAACAAGGAAAGAGAAGAAGTTTTTTCAAAGAAAGTAAGAGCAGGAAAGAGAACTTATTTCTTCGACGTGAAGGCTACTAGATCGGGTGATTATTATTTAACAGTTACCGAGAGCAAGAAAAGATTAGAAGACGGTGTGTTTGTAAAGCATAAAATCTTTTTATACAAAGAGGATTTCGAAAAGTTTGCAGAAGGACTGAACGAAACGGTTGATTATATCAAAACCCACCAGGATGTGGTTGAAAAACGCTATGAATATTCAGAAAATGGAGAACATAGCACCAGAACAAGCGACGATTTTACTTTTTAGTAATATAATTTCAATAAAAAGCCTCTCGATTTATAAAATTAAGAGGCTTTTTTATGCGTGATATTTTTTTTTATTTTACGCCCAAGCTAAATACGGCAATAATTAACAGGAAATAACTGGCGATAAGTACAATGGTAAGTACGCCCCAAAATTTAAACAGCGATTTTACATGATAAATGGCATCGTTAAAGTTTTCCTGATCGCCAAATAAAATTCCATGTCGCCCTTTGGCCGAAAAACGCAACAATAATAAACTCGGATAAAAAAAGAGCAAAGCCAGTAACAGGTAAAAGATGGTAAAACCGGTAGCGCCGATTGCTCCCAATGGCCCTAATTGATTGAGCATAGCCGGATTGGCACTTATGGCCGCCCCTATACCAAAGGAGCTTAAGGTTAAAAATGCCGAAACCACAAAACCCACAACCGATAAAAACCTTGCCCATTTACTCATGTCGTAAAAGTAACTCCGCATTTCTTCGGTTACAATCAATTTAACCTCCTGGGGCATTTCCTTTTCAATATCTTCCATTTATATATCTGTATTTTCGGCTAAACATAGATAAAATATAGATTTGATACAATAGCAAGGGTTTAAATAAAGGTTTTAAAAGCTTATCTTTGCGCGGTTTTAGCGGAGATGTAATACGGAAAATGTAAGATGGATGATGTGTGGGAGACCGGAAGATTGCCGACTAAAGACTATGGACTAAAGACTTAAAGACTAATAAATAATGGCATTACAATGTGGTATTGTTGGTTTACCAAATGTTGGAAAATCGACTCTTTTTAACTGTTTATCAAATGCAAAAGCGCAGGCGGCAAACTTTCCCTTTTGTACTATTGAGCCCAATGTTGGCGTAATTACAGTACCTGATGATCGTTTAACAAAACTTGCCGAACTGGTAAATCCGCAAAAGGTAGTTCCCAACACTATCGAAATCGTAGATATTGCGGGTTTGGTAAAAGGTGCATCGAAAGGTGAAGGATTGGGAAACCAGTTTTTAGGGAACATCCGTGCTACAAACGCCATTATCCATGTTTTGCGCTGTTTTGATGATGGGAACGTAATCCACGTTGATGGTTCTGTTGACCCGATCCGCGACAGGGAAATCATCGATACCGAATTACAGCTTAAAGATCTGGATACGGTTGATAAACGCATTCAGAAGGTAGAGAAAATGGCTAAAACCGGTGGCGATAAGGATGCAAAACGTACTTACGAAATTTTAACTGTAGTTAAGTCACATTTAGAAAGCGGTAAATCGATCCGTACAGCACCTTTGGCACAGGAAGATTTCGATTTTATCGAAGATTTGGGCCTGCTTACCCAGAAACCGGTAATGTATGTTTGTAATGTTGACGAAGCATCGGTTGTTACGGGCAACAAGTATGTTGATTTAGTAAAGGCAAATGTTGCTGACGAAAAGGCTGAAGTTTTGGTAATCTCTGCAAAAATCGAATCAGAAATTGCCGAACTGGAAAGCTACGAAGAGCGCCAGGAGTTTTTAGCCGATTTAGGTTTAACCGAATCTGGTGTAAATAAATTGATCCGTGCGGCGTATAAATTATTAAACCTTTATACTTATTTTACTGCAGGTGTACAGGAAGTTAGGGCCTGGACGATTACCAAAGGCTTTACAGCTCCACAGGCTGCTGGTGTAATCCACACTGATTTTGAGAAAGGATTTATCCGTGCAGAAGTAATTAAATATAACGATTTCGTAACCCTGGGTTCAGAAAATGCATGTAAAGATGCAGGTAAGCTTGGTGTAGAAGGAAAAACCTATGTAGTAGAAGATGGCGACATCATGCATTTCAGGTTTAATGTTTAATACCTAAATCTCCTAAAGGGGACTTAAAAATATAGAGCCACTCTTGCGAGTGGCTTTTTTGTTTATAACGTATTTTACTATGCTTTTTTTTGCCTCGCCTGCCTAGCCGTTCAGGCGGGGATCCGCGGATTTGCACGGAACTATGTTTACAGGTAGTAATTTATTCTGTAAAAGTCAATATTCTTGACAGAGGAATTGTAGCGCAATGATAAGCCGCCAAATTCGTCATTGTGAGAAGGCTTTTTCAGCCGACGAAGCAATCTTTCTTGAATGTATCACAAGCAGGAAAGATTGCTTCGTCGTTCCTCCTCGCAATGACGATACTTTTTATTGATTCTGCGCGAATCAGCGAAATTTACGGGAAATAATTAGAAACTTAAACCTCCAGCCCATAAGCAGCCAGTTGTATTTTGGTATCTTCGTAACTGCTGTGGTGGATACCCCTTAAACCCAAACCTTCGGCAACCTGTACAAATAACATCCTATCATCGATGTACAAACTGGTTTCTACATCACTTTGCGAAATATCGATGGCTACCTTAAAAATATCGGCATCGGGCTTACGGAAATGTACAAAACTCGATGACACGAAAAAGTCAACAAATTCATTCAGTTTAAAGGTATTGATGCGGTACTGGTTCAGTTCCCTGCCCTCGTTGCTGATTACGGCTACTTTAAGGTTATATTTCTTTTTAAGCTCACAGATCAACTGGATCATTTCGGGATAGGGAAGTGATTTTTTGAACATAAACTCCTTAAAATCATCGTATGTAAAATTACGTTCTTCGAAGAAAACAATGCGTTCCAAATATTCATCAAGCGTAAGTTTACCCACTTCGTAGGTATCGAAAGTAAGGTGATGGCGTTCTTCGAGATCAACTGAATCGAGGTTAAAAAGCACAGCTGCTTCTCCCCTTGCCTGCCTATCCCAGCCGTTGGTTAACAAAACGCCGCCGATATCGGTAAAAAGTGTGGTTATTTTCTTCTGCATGATATAAGTTTAAAGTAAAACGCCTTTCAAAATTAATACGGCAACGCTAAAATAGATTACAATCCCGGTTACATCAACCATAGTAGCCACAAACGGAGCTGATGAGGTAGCGGGATCGAGCTTTAGTTTTTTCAGGATAATAGGCATCATCGAACCGATCAAACTTCCCCAGAGTACAATGCCTACCAGCGTAAAAAATATAGTTGTGGCTATTAAAAACCAATGCGGCCCATAATTATACAAATGTAATTCCTGCCAGGTAACAATGCGGATAAAACCGATTGTGCCCAAAATAATGCCAAGTAAAGCCCCTGAAACAAGTTCGCGGCGCATTACACGCCACCACTCGGCTATGGTAACTTCGCCAAGCGCCATGGCCTGGATAATCAGGGTAGAAGCCTGCGAGCCACTGTTA
>NZ_DJDT01000358.1 GCF_002432345.1 Pedobacter sp. UBA5917 | reverse complement strand
TAGATCTCTCCCTGCCCGAAGCAGGCGGGCGCTCCGCGATACTCCGATCGAGATGACGGCCATTTTATTTTACTTGTCATCCTGAGCTTGTCGAAGGATCTACATTTCGCTTCGCTTCATCCGATAGCTGTCGGATCGAGATGACGGAGTTCACTTAACCGCAGCCACCTTTTTCTTCTTCTTACCTCTTCCTAAATAAATCAATAAGCCGGTAATTGGCAACGACGCTGTTAATAATGCCACAATAAACATCAGCAATTTGGTCGGCCAGCCAAAAATACTGCCCGTATGTATGGGTTTGTTCATTTTACGGAGCTGATTACCCAAACTTAAACCGGAAAACGGACGTTTTTCGATCAATTCGCCATTTCGATTGTTAAAATAAACCTGATCTACTGTATTTACCCTGGCTTCGCCGTTTTCTTTGGAAACCAGCACCGGTTTATCTTTTTTATCGGGAAAATTGATGGTTAAATCACCCTTATGTGCGTAAATGGTGTTGGTAGCCGACACCATTTTTTCATAAAGTCCTGCTTCTTTTTTCCCTTTTACCTCAGGTTGTTTCACTACTTCAGGTTTTGAAACTTTTCCATCGGTAAGTTTAAACATCAGGTTTTCTACCCAGTCGTAGCTCCATATCAATCCCGTTAAAGTAATCAGGAAGAGGAAAATCATGACGTAAAAACCACCTACGGCATGAAGATCCCAGTTGGTTCTTTTAAAGGATGCGTTCTGCTTTACCACTAAACGCTGTTTTAATACTTTTCTGCTTTTAGGCCACCAGAGGTAAAGCCCGCTGATTGTCATGAAAAAAGTAATGGCACAGGAAATACCTGTTATAGCTTTTCCAACAGTTCCTGCCAGTAAAAAACGGTGAAGATTAAGTACAACGGTAAAAAAACGTTTATTTTCTTTGCCTTTTGAGAGGATTTCGCCCGAATAAGGATTGAGGTACACATAATCGTAACCAAGTTTTTTGGTTCCAAAGGTCGCTTTTACACTTCTATCAGGTTTGGAAGAAAGCATCACCCTGAAAATTTTCTTTTTGGGATAATTGGTTTTGGCAACCGCAACCAGCGAATCGATAGACAAACGTTCTGTTTTTGGTGTTACCTGTTGTTCTTTCGAAAATAACATTGGTGTAAGTTCATCTTCAAAAGATAGGATGCAGCCTGTTAAAGCAACCACAATGAGTACACTTCCGGCCAATAATCCAAGCCAAAGGTGTAAGAAAGAAATTATTTTACCAGGGAGAGATTTCGACGCGTTTTTTTTAGCTGCAGTTTTGTTGTTTGTGCCTAAGCTCATGAAATGTTTGTTGGCTATCTGTTTGGGATAGAATTATAGCAGCAAAAGTAAGTTAATTTAGAATAAATTAAAATAAGAATTTATCCAGAATTGACTGTGTTATACTATTATTACAAACAACAAAATTAATCAAAGTAAGAGTGTCGATTTATGATTGCTTCGCTACCACATTTCTCATCAGGGTTTTAAACCTGTCTGAATTTTGCTGTACTACCGTAATGGTAACATGTCCGGTTTTACTGGTATTGATATCTCGGATTGTGCCCGATTTGCCTTTATGCGTTCCGGCGATAACCAGGCATTGATCGCCATCTTTTAGTGCGGTTGTTTTATTATCCATTGTTAAAATATTGCTGATCTGGTTTTGTTAATGTTATTTCGATTTACTTTATAAAAATAATATTACTAAGTGTATACCATACACAAAACTTAGTATATTTAACTGAAACAAATGTATAATATGGATACTAATATTGTTACTTTAAATCTCATCAATTATATCGGAGATTACGACTATTTCGATGCCCTTACCGATATCAACAGCGATAAACATCCTAAATCCTTTACCAAATTAAGCGAAATCAGGGAAAGGAATAAACGCCATATTACCGAGCTTTTTCCGAATGTGAAATTCCGCGATAATAAAAACCAGTTGCTTGCAGTGGCCCATTTTAAGAACGACGTTAAAGCCAAGGTAGAAACCTTATCCAAAAAAGAAGTAGAAGATTACCTCGAAACGTTTAAAAAAGACGCGAAGAAGATTGAGAGACTTTATCGGAAGGTGAAGAAATAAGCTTTGGTTTATTGGTTCATTGGTTCATTGGTCATTTGTTCATTGGTACTGCAATTGGTTAACTGGTTAATTGTTTAATCGGTTAACTGTATCCAAAGTTTCCGAGTAGCCGTCATCCTGAATTTATTTCAGGATCTATAATATAACTCCATCATACCCCCGACTAGGCCCAGGATGACAAGTAGACAGAAAGATATTTAACAGAAAATATTTTTATAATTGACTCCTCGTGCGCTCACCATTGATTATAAACCTATGTTCAGGATGTATGTTGCAGTGAGACCCTGAAATAAATTCAGGGTGACGTATCGAGAAAGTTTACTAGAATTATATGCTGAACGAACCTAACTTTGACAATCTTATAGGCACATTGCCAAAAGATTGTCAAAGTAATTCATGGTAACGTTTAGTAAAAAACGCCAACCGCCATACATCCATTGCTTGTACCCATGGAAACTTTTAAAACGGTCGCTGCTGATCATTGGTGATTTAACTGATGTCTTCCATCATCCATTTTACATTTTCCATCCCTCTTACTCGTGCAAAACCAATATCGCTTTTACCGTTTTGTTCATTACCTGGTTAACTGTACTGCTGGTAAACAGGCGGTAAATAATATTATGATGGTGTTTAACCAGACAGAGGATATCGGTATGGTTGCTTTTGATAAAATCGATAATGCCGTTGGGTGCGCTGCTATCATGAATGTAATTAAAGTCTATTTCAGTATCCGGTAGCAGGTCTCTGATTCTTTTTTCGCCGGTTTGGATGTGTAGCTCGTCCGATTTTTCGGCAACATAAAGTACCTGCATTTTTCTCGTTCCGGAAGCTTTTAAAAGCTCGCTAAGTGCTGCAACATCTTTGGGCGAAAGTACCGTTTCGTAATCGGTAGCGAGGGTAATGATCGGGAAATTGGTAAAACTGCTTTCCAAAGGAACAATAAGTGTAGGTATCCTCATTTTGGTAACGGCCATACTTGCATTGCTGCCCACAATGCCGCTGATACCTGTGGCGCCTGTAATACCCATTACCAGCAGTTCTACAGGGTTTGTTTCGGTATGTTTGGTAATTACTGCTTTTAAAAAACCTACATCACACAGGGTTTGGAGCTTTACATCGGTAAGGTTATCTTTCTGACTGATATTTTCTGCCCATTCTTTTAAGGCAGCCCTTTTATTTGCGTAGTACGATTCGATAAAAATGGCGTTATAAGTGCTGTTGTTTATCCCTTCGGTAGGATGGATAGCATGGATGGCCACAACCTCCATACCCAGCGTTTTTGCCATAGCCAATGCATAAGAAAGGGCATTCCCTGCACTTTTCGAAAAATCCGTTGCTACAAGTATCTGTTTCATTTTTTGTAGAGATAATTAATATTGAAACTGTTAAATAAACAGGTGAAAGAGCATAAACAATAACATGGCCAATATAATGGATACCGGTAAAGTAAGTACCCAGGCCAAACCGATATTTTTAAGCGTGTTGTTATTCAGGTTTTTTCTTCCGCCCGAGGCCACCATTGCACCTGCAATACCGCTCGATAATACATGTGTGGTACTCACCGGTAAACCGAAGGCCGTACTCAACCCGATGGTAGAGGCGGCTACGATTTCGGAAGTGGCACCCTGGGCATAGTTTAAATGCTCATTCCCGATTTTTTCGCCTATAGTAACGGCGATGCGTTTCCAGCCGATCATGGTACCCAAACCCAGCGAAATGGAAATTAAAAGGATTACCCAGAGCGGTGCAAATTCTACAAGTTTTGAGAGTTCAGATGCATTATCGGCCAGAATTTGATTATCCGCTGCGTTAATCACCAATGTCTTATCTTCCTTTACCGCTTTTACAGAAGTTACTACCTCTTCAATCTGTTTACGGAAAATATAAGTATTTTTTTTGTCGGTTTCATTTTTAAGCAGCAGATGATATTTAGCTTTATCTATTGTATTGATCAGTTTGGTAATATCAAGTTGTTTACCATGATTAAGCGTAGCTGTTTTTTGGAGCACCTGCTCGGTCTGGTTAAGCTGAAGCAACACTTTGTCGTTAGAAATATGGTGGTTTACTGCAAATTTAGCAGGAAGGAATGCAACAAGGATCAGCATTAATAAACCCACACCTTTTTGTCCGTCGTTACTGCCGTGGAAAAAGCTTACCAAAGTACAGGTGGTAATCAGCAAACCTCTGATCAATAAAGGCGGACGATCGTTTTCGCCTGTGGGAATATGGAAAAGGGCATGGTATTTAATTACATGTTTTAAAAAATACATCAGCAGTATGGCTATTCCAAAACCTATAATGGGCGATAAAATTAAGGATAAACCAATTTCTTCGGCCTTGCCCCAGTTTACACCTTTACCACCGTAATACCAGGTAAAAGCTAAGCCGGCCCCGATCATGGCGCCGATCATGGTGTGTGAGCTCGAGCAGGGGATGCCCAGGTACCAGGTACCGAGGTTCCAGGCAATAGAAGCCAGCAATACCGCCAGAACCATTGCGGCGCCAACGCCAACAGGAAGGCTCATGAGTGCATCAAGGGGAACAAGTTTTAAAATACCCATTGCTACAGCAATCCCGCCGGTAAATACACCCATGAAATTCCAAAAACCCGACCATGGAATGGCAATTATGGGTTTTAGTGCCTTGGTATAAATTACGGTGGCAACTGCGTTGGCCGTATCATGAAAGCCATTCACAAATTCAAATCCAACTACGGCGAGCAGGCAGACAATAAAAACAATGGCCAATGGAGTACTTAAATCGGTGTTTCCTAAAAAGGGTATAATGGTACAAAAAGACGGCATAAAATCAGTTTGGATATTGATGGTGCAGATCACGTATCTGCGCTTTCAAATAACTGAATAACTAACTGATTTAAATCGTTTTGAATGTTAAATGATTGTTATCAATACGTTAAAGTGCATGGTTGTTTTTTTAACATCATTTACCTAAAACAGTATTTTTAAACGATTATCGTTTTTTATTTTAAGGTTTAGATGGCTTAAAGAAAATAATAATGTGTTGTAAAATGAAATTGCTCTTTTAAAAGCAAAACTTCATTTTTTGTTCATCTTCCCATGCTAGTTTTGTGGTATAAATATCATAGATATTGGTTATTATTTGGTTAGTTAATAAGCCTTGATGGATGTTGTGGCTTGTTTCGATAAACGGGATAAATAGGCGCCTTGCCAGTTTATCCCGTTTTTAATTTTGGGCTGGTTTTATTCGATATCCCATATCCCGGCAGCACGCTCCAGTTCTACCAGGGCTTTTGCATAATTGGATTGCGATTGATAAAAGGCCTGTTGCGTATCGTTATAAGTGCGTTGCGCATTGAGTACCTCGAGCAAAGAAGTTTCACCCCGTTTGTAACTGTAGATTTTGGCATCAAGTATCTTTTTTCCTTCGCTTAGCAAACCGTTTTGGTATTGTTTTACCTGTTTCTGTGCGGCAAAATAATTGAAATAGGCCTGCGAAACTTCCGATCTGATCTGCTGTAATATACCCTCATGTTTCAGCTCTGCCTGCCGGATGGTGAAATGCGCAGCTTTAAGGTCGCCTTTATACCGGTTCGAAAACTTTAATGGAAAGCTGATGCCAACGTTAACGGTTTTATGATAGGGGGTGGGCGCCTCTTCATTGGCCGAAACACCGTTAAACTGGAGTCCGGCATTTACCCCAAGGTCGGTTATCCGGTTTGCCTTAACCAACGCCAGGTTTTTATCGGCCATGGTTTTGGTGTTTAAAGCGGCAATGGCATCGGCCCGGTTATTTTGTGCTTCATCTATAAGCTGCTGAAAGTTTAATGAACGGTCCAGGTTTTCAAATTTTCCCGCAGGGCTGATGAGTGTATCCGGATTTTTCTTTCCTGCAAAGGTACTCATTATAAGCCTTGCGTTTTTCCAGTCGGCTTCGTTTTGAAAAAGTCCGTTTTGCAGGTTGTTGGCTTCTAAGCGCGATTGTCGGGCATCGGTTTCGGAAATTGAACCGAGTTTAAAACGTACCGAATCGGCATCGGCAATGTGTTTCATGGTTTGGTACGATTGTAACTGCAGTTGCAATAAATAATCCTGTTGGATGGCATCATAATAAGCTGAAGCCGCGTCGGCCCTTAAATTACGGAGATAATCGAGCAAAAGTGCTTTGTTTAATTCCGTTTCGCTTTTGGCAAGTGCAATTCTCGCCGCTCTTTTGCCCCCGAGTTCTAAAGTGGTTGATAAGCCAAAAGTAATCCCCTGACCTAATTTTAATTTGGCCTGTTGATTATCGAACACACCAGCAGAAAATTCGGGGTCGGGAAAAACCTTTGCACTTTCGATACCGGCTTCTGCTATGTTTACCTCAAATTTTTGTGCAGCATAGCCGATATTTTCGCGACCAACGAGGTTGAGGTATTGTTTAATGGACATTTTCGGCTGATTGAAGCTGTTATTTGTTTGTGCTTTTGCCTGTATCAAACTGAACAGGCAAAAGCATGATAAAATATATTGAAATTTCATGATTATGGATTTGGGGATGGATTAAAATCGTTCTTGCCCCATTTGTTTTCTGATAAATAATAAAGTGCTGGCAGAACGAATAAAGTAATGGCTGTTGCGGCAAATAAACCGTATACAATTACCGTTGCCAATGGTCGCTGCACATCCGACCCGATGCCTGTGGCCAAAGATGCCGGCAGAAGCCCCAGTGCGGCAACTGTGGCAGTCATTAATACCGGTCGGAAACGGTGCCTTGCCCCACGGATTACGGCCTGGAGTAAATCGTAACCTTCTTTACGCAAATCGTTGATGTGCGAAATAAGAATAACGCCATTTTGTATGGCAACGCCAAACAGTGCAATAAAACCGACTGCCGAAGACACATTTAAGGTCATTCCCCTTAAATTAAGGGCCAGCATGCCACCAAAAAGGGCAAGGGGAACAATGCCCAAAATTAAACCCGCCTGTCTGAATTTCCCAAAAGCACCATACAACAGCAGAAACATAATGGCCAATGCCAGAGGTACCACCACAGCCAGTTTTGCATAAGCACGGTTCTGGTTTTCGAACTGACCGCCCCATTCAATTTTATATTTCTCGGTATCGTATTTCACTTCATGGTTAATTTTCGACTGTGCTTCTTTAAGGAAAGAACCAAGATCAACCCCTCTTAAATTTAGCCTTACAGTAAGTTGCCTGCGGTTCATTTCCCTCGAAATGGAACTTTCTCCCAGATCGGTTTTAACCTCAGCAACCTGCGATAGCGGAATTAATGCACCTGTTGAAGCATGTAACATCAGGTTGGCAATTTTATCAGGTGTATCCCTGCTTTCTTCTTTGTAACGGCAGATGACATCATAAACCCGGTCGCCGGCAAATACCTGCGATACGGCTTTTCCGCCAATGGCCACCTCTACCAGTTCGGCTACATCGTTCATGTTCAGTCCGTATCTCGCTACCGCATCGCGGTTTACCCTGATCTGCAACTGAGGTAGTGGCGGCTCCTGATCAATGGCAATATCTACAGCGCCCTTAACCTGGTGCAGGGTATTTACCACCTGTTCGGTAATGCGCCTGGTTTCTTTAAAATCGTTACCAAAAACCTTTACCACCAACTCGCTGTGGGCACCGGCTATTTTATCCATTACCCCATCAATCATGGGTTGGGTAAAAGCTACGGAGTAACCGGGCATGGCAGCGTATTCTTTTGAAAGTTCGGCTATCAGATCGGCCTTACTGTAACCGCTTTTCCATTCGGCATAAGGTTTTAATCCCACTGAAACTTCAAAGTGCGAAGGCGTAAAATAATCGGTTCCGTCATCATTACGCCCCGCCTGAACGTTTACATAGGTAATTTCGGGATGTTTTAGCGTAGCGGCCCTTAACGCATTACTCATTTCTTTTGATTTTTCGAGCGTAACACCTGGCGGGAGCGATACCTGCAGCCAGATGGAACCTTCATCAAGCGGAGGAAGAAAGTCTTTACCTACGGTAATACTGAGTGTAATTGCTGCTACCAAAACAAGCACCAATGGCAGCAATACTTTTTTGGGTTTTTGGAGTATGTTAACCATCCGCCGTTCGTACCATGCTGAAAGATTTTCGAGCCATTTATTGTGGTAAATTTTGCCTGGTTTTTTATAAATGGCATAAGCCAGCCCAGGGATTAACAACAACGCAACAGCCAATGCACCCAATAATGCATAACCTACGGTAAACGCCATTGGGGTAAACAGTTTTTTCTCTACTCTTTCGAATGAAAAAAGCGGAAGGTAAGCGGTAATGATGATAATGGTTGAAAACAAAATGGGTTTGGCAACTGCCAGTGCCTTTTTCCCTATCGATAATTCTTCCAATGGTTCGTCAGGTGCGGATTCTCTCTTTTTTAAGATGGTTTCGAGCATCACGATGGCGCCATCTACTATAATTCCGAAATCTATGGCTCCTAATGAAAGAAGATTTGCCGGTATTTTGGTAAAATGCATCAAAATAAAAGCAATTAACAATGATATCGGTACTGTTATCGCAACGATTAACGCACCCCGCCAACTACCAAGGAAGATAATGAGGACTACAATAACCAATGCCATGCCTTCTAAGAGGGTATGCGAAACGGTATCGAGCGTGGTATTTACCAGGTTTGTACGGTCGAGGTATGGCCGTATGCTTACGCCTTTGGGCAGGATGTTTTTATTCAGTTCTGCCACTGCCTGGTGTATTCCGGCCAGTACAACCGATGGATTTTGTCCTTTAAGCATCACTACGATACCTTCGATGCCATCATCGTAATTTACCTTACGATCGGTATAACCCAATACACCTTTGCGCTCGAGTGTACCATATTTCAGTTCACCCAGGTCTTTTATCAGCATGGGTACACCTTTAACCGATTTAACCACCACATCGCCCAAGGCAGGTAAATCTTTTACCAAACCGATTCCCCTGATAACATAACCCTGTTCGCCACGGTTTAAAATACTACCACCAGCATTGGTATTGTTACTGCCGATGGCTGTTTGTACATCTGCCAGCGAAACCTGATACTGGGTAAGTTTAGAGGGATCAACCTCTACCTGATATTGAGTGGTAATACCACCGAAATTGGTTACATCGGCCACACCCTGAACCTGCTTTATTTTAGGAATGATCGTCCAGTTTTGCAGATCGGTAAGCGCTCTCAGGTTGTGGTTTTTACTCTCGATAATGTAGCGGTAAACTTCGCCTGTCGGCGAGGTAAGGGGATCTAAACCCGGAACAGCCCCGAACGGAAGGCTTACATCGCCAAGTCTTTCCTGTATGCGTTGCCTGGCCCAGTAATCGTCTATACCATCATCAAAAACCATGGTAATTAACGATAGGCCGAATAAACTTCTGCTACGCATCACGTGCATACCCGGCAGTCCGTTTAACGCCCTTTCGATGGGGATAGAAATCTGTTGTTCTACTTCTTCTGCCGCTAAACCTGGTACCTGGGTAACCACCTGCGAGGTTACATCAGCAATATCGGGGTAAGCCTCAATAGATAGCTGTTTCCACGAATAATAGCCAAATGCAGCGAGCAGCGTAAACAATGCAACAAAAAGCCAGCGCTTTTTAATCGCGGTAAAAATAAGTTGTTTCATAAATGTTTTTGATTTGAGGCGTAATTATTTGGCCTGTAGCAGGTAAAAGCCACCTTCTGTTACTATTTTTTCGCCTTTTTTAAGCCCCGATTTAATGATTACCCCATCGTTTGCACTGTCGCCGGTTTCAACCTTTCTCTTTACATATTTACCATTGGCATCAACAACAAATACAAAACTGGCCCCGTTCATCTGCAATAGTGCTTTGGTTGGGATGGTAATTGTGGCACCCGGTACCGCAATAAAATTTACATTAACATACATGCCCGGTTTTAACAGCAGGTGTTCATTTTCACATTCGATAAAAACCTCGATGCTGCGGGTTTCTTCATCAACGATGGGTGCAATGCGGTATATTTTTGCCTTTAATTTTTTGTCGGGTATTGCTGCGATTTCAATTTCACAGGTGCTGTTTTCGTGGATATATTGGATGTCTTTTTCTTTCACCTGCCCAACAACCCACACTTTCGAAAGGTTGGCTACAGTGGCAACGCTTGCGGCATCGTCTTTAATAAACTGTCCTAATACCACTTTATTTTCAATTACTTCGCCGTTAATGGGTGCATATACGGTTAAAGGCTGACCTAACGATAGTTTTTCGGGATTGGCTTTGAACAGTTTAATGCCGATCAACGCGTTTTCATACTCCTTTTTCTCTATATCAAAAGTAGTCTGTGCTTCCTCCAGTTCTTTTTGTATACCCACGCCATGTGCCATTAAATCATTCTGACGTTTTAAAGCGCGCTCAGCCTGCTGAAGCTGCGATTTTTCCTGAAAAAACACTTTTTGTGCGGTAATAAAATCGGGCGAACTGATTTCGAACAAAGGCGTGGTGGGTGTGGTTTTCATCCCCAATTTTAAAAACGACCGGGTTACGCGGCCCTGAAAGGGTGGGGCAATTTCTGCATATTGTGTAGGGATGGCTTTTACTATTCCGGCAGTGGCTACCTGCCGACTGTAAGAAATTGTATCTACCAGGCTTTCTTTCAGTTTTGCCTTTAAAGGATCCTGATCGGGAATGGTAATTGAATCTCCATTCACTGTAATACCAATGGGTAACTGTTTTGGAGTCTGCTGTTTACAGGCACCGAGGGTAACCATCATCGCGATTAATAAGAATATTGTAGGGATCGGGTTATTTTTTAGTTTCATATGGATTGCTTTGTTTTATTGAATTTTTATTGCGGTGAAAATGGATTTCGAACCAGGCCACCAGCACAACCATCACGATCATGTAGAGGATGGCCAAAAGCCATAACTTATTGGAGCGGGTTAAAGCCATTGGTTGAATTTTTTGATGTACATGTTTTTGATCAATTGGGTAAGCATGCAATAACTGGCCAGGATGCAGATTAACCATGGGAAATAAGCAATAGGCAAGGGCTGCATTTTTAGTGCGGTTGCAAAAGGCGAAAAAGGAACAAATATTCCGATGAACATAATCAGCGATGTAAGTGCCACTACCGGTGTAGTTGCCCAGCTTTGGATAAAAGGAATCTTTTTTGTCCTGATCATGTGCACAATAAGTGTTTGCGACAATAAACCTTCTATAAACCAGCCGCTTTGGAATAGTTGCTGGTGTTCGGGACTGTTGGCTTTAAATACAAAGAACATGACGGCGAACATGGCGTAATCGAAAATTGAACTGATTGGCCCGATGTACAGCATAAACCTCATGATGCCCGACGCATCCCATTTTTTTGGTTCTTTGATAAAATCCTCATCCATTTTATCCCATGGGATTGAAATCTGCGATACATCGTACAATAAATTCTGGATCAGGATCTGAACAGGGAGCATAGGTAAAAAGGGCAGAAGCGCACTTGCACCCAGCATGCTGAACATGTTGCCAAAATTGCTGCTGGCGGTCATTTTGATGTACTTAATGATGTTGCCAAAAGTCCTTCGGCCATAAATTACCCCTTTGCGCAAAACCATCAGGTCTTTTTCGAGCAGGATGATATCGGCACTTTCTTTTGCGATGTCAACAGCAGTATCTACACTGATTCCTACGTCGGCATCTCTTAAAGCCACAGCATCATTAATCCCATCACCCATAAAACCTACGGTATGGCCTTTTGCCTGAAGCAGCTTAACCACCCTCGATTTTTGAACCGGACTGAGTTTAGCAAGGATTGAAACTTCATCGAGTTGGTTCTGGAGATCCTGATCGTCCATTTTTTCTATTTCAGTGCCCAATAATATCCGGCTGAAAGGAATGCCTACATCTTTGCAGATTTTTTTGGTTACAATTTCATTGTCTCCGGTAAGTACCTTGATGTTGATACCCAGGTTTTGCAGTGCCTCGATAGCCGTTTTTGCTGAAGGTTTGGCAGGATCAAGAAAGCCGATAAAACCGGTAAGGATCATCTGGTTTTCATCTTCTACACTATAATTTAAAGCCCTGTCGTCGAATTCGCGGATGGCAACCAGCAAAACCCTTAATCCTTCTGCATTTAATTTTTTTGAGGTATTGAGGATCATTTCACGCATGGTTTTACTCATGGGCATCACTTTGTCTGATTCGATGTGGAGCTGTTTGTCGGTACCGGGATCGAAAGCATAACTGCAGAGATCGAGCATTTCTTCCACAGCACCTTTGCAAATGAGCAGGTGTTTGCTATTGCGTTGTTTTAAAACGACCGACATCCTGCGTCGTTGAAAATCAAAAGGGATTTCATCCACCTTTAAAAAAGATTCTTCTACTTTCAGGTAATCATGCAGTTCTACATGTTCGAGCACAGCAACATCCAACAGGTTTTTTAAGCCGGTTTGATGGAAACTATTCAGGTAGGCCCATTTTAAAACCTCTTCATCATCATCGCCAAAAATATTCAGGTGCCTTTCGAGCACAATTTTATCCATGGTTAGGGTTCCGGTTTTATCTGTACAGAGCACATCCATGGCGCCGATATTCTGGATGGCGTTGAGGCGTTTAATAATCACCTTGTGTTTGCTCATGTTTACCGCACCTTTTGCCAGGTTAGCGGTTACAATCATGGGCAGCATTTCTGGAGTTAAACCTACCGCCACTGCAATTGCAAAAAGCAGTGCATCCCACCAGTTTCCTTTAATCAATCCGTTGATCAGGAAGATAAGTGGTACCATGATCACCATAAAGCGGATAAGCAGGTAACTTACTTTGTTAACGCCTTTATCGAAATTGGTTTCGGCACGTTTACCCACAATTTCTTTACTTAATGAGCCAAAATAGGTTTGGTTGCCGGTATTTACCACCACGGCCGTAGCGTAACCGCTTACTACATTGGTGCCCATAAAACAGATGTTATCAAGTTCGAACAAAGGCTTTTTCTCTGCATTGCGGATTACAAGACTCCGTTTTTCGACAGGTAATGCTTCTCCGGTAAGCATAGATTGACTTACGAAGAGGTCTTTCGACTGTACAATGCGACAGTCGGCGGGGATCATATCTCCTGCAGAAAGGATGATGATATCACCGGGAACCAGTTTTTTAATGTCGACTTCTTTTTTGCCCACCAGTTTTCTTAAAACCGTTGCGGTAGTTTTAACCATGCTCTTTAACTGTTCTGCAGCGCGGTTGCTGCGGTACTCCTGAAAAAAACGGAGCAGTGAGCTGGCCAAAACCATAATGCCCACCATGGTAACGGTTTTATAATCCGCTTTACCGGGTTCGGCCAACCAAACATCAAGGATAAAAGAGATGATGGCAATGATGAGCAGTATGCCGATAAAGGGATTGATAAAGGCCTGAAAGAGCTGACTGATCCATGCAGGTGCTTTTTCGTGATGCACTTCATTTAAGCCAAAGCGGCTTAACCTTTCTTTAGATTGTACGGCCGTAAGTCCTTCTTCAGTGCTATCGAGCACGGCGAAATAGAAATTATGGTCGGCCCTTGAAATGTTCTGTAACTTGGTGCTTGCGGCTTCCTGGTTGTTGTTCGACCAAATTTTTCTGTGCTCTGGAAGTATTCTTTTGATTTTTTTTGCAACTGTCATTTGTGTATGTATTAAGAATGGGAATTCGATTATTTAGAGATCGTTTTCGTCGCCGGCCTTGTTCCAGCTGATTTCGGATACCTGTTGTTCGATGGTTAGCCGACCGGCAATTTTTTCCATCAGTGCATCTTCATTGCTATTGGCGAATATTTCGGCGGTAATAATGGCGATAGAAGGATCGCCATCGTCGGTGCTTTTTAACGACCGTAACAATAACTTACTGTCGTTGCCGGTAAATTGTAGTAAAAGCACGCGCAGGTGGTTTTCAACATCCTGTCGGCATTTGATAATGATCACATAGGGCACCGGAACGTGTGCGTTTTTAAGTGGCAGCCGACTTAATTTTACGCCTACAGGGCGCATCAGTATATGCGTGAGGATAATAAAAGTGGTGAAAACAGCTGCTTCTGAGATCAGTCCGGTTCCGCATGATGCACCAACGGCTGCCGAGCACCATAAGGTTGCAGCAGTATTTAAACCGCGTACATTGAGGCCATCTTTCATGATTACGCCGGC
>NZ_DJDT01000357.1 GCF_002432345.1 Pedobacter sp. UBA5917 | reverse complement strand
CGCCTGCCGATACAAATAAAACCCAGCTAATGCGTTTAATCCGGGTATAATTAAAGATAAAAAAGGTAATCAATAAAATAATAAAAACCATAAAAATCTGCCCTGCCTCAAGCCCAACGTTAAAGCCGAACAGTCCCCAGCCAATGTTCTGGTCTTTTGCCAGCATGATCCTGATCGAATTGGCGAAACCCATGCCGTGGATCAACCCGAAACCCAGGGCCAGAAAGTAGTTGATTTTAACCGATTTTAATGAAAAATTCTTCCTGAACAGATTGCTTACCGCTGTAATTACAATGGTGCATGGGATTAAAAATTCGACCCATTTACTTTCAAATCTGATGATATCCGAAACACTTAAAAACAATGTTAGCGAATGGCCAATGGTAAAAGCGGTAACCAATATCAGTACCTGTTTTAAATTGTGGTAACTGTAAATGGCAACCAATGCTAAAATAAAAAGCTGATGATCTAAAGCATCGGCGCTAATAATATGCTCCCAACCTAATTTAAAATAAAAGATAAAATCCTGTAATGGCATGAAATAATAAGCTAACTATTGCGGTTAAAATAGATTGTAAAGCTTAAAATTATGTTTTTAATTGCAAAAAGTCCAAATATTCCTCAGGTAAAACCATAAATACCAAATTTGTTACTGATTTTTGGGCTGTTTCTTGTCATTATTTCATTTGATCTTTAAATCTTAACTTTGTTTATCATAACATCAAAATATCCATGAGTAGATTAAAATATATCTTCCTTCTTTTATGCTGTACTTTTTTTTCTGTTAAAGCCGGAATAAAACATCCTTTACATGTAAGTACAACAGAGGTAAATTTTAATGCGAAGGATAAAACCCTTGAAGTAAGCTGCCGGATTTTTTCGGATGATTTCGAAGCTATTTTAGCCAAACTATATAAGCAGAAAACTGATTTAAGCAGTCCAAACATGAAAACCACGATGGATGAACTGGTTAAAAAATACCTGCTCAGCCATCTGCAGCTAAAGGCCAACGGGAAAGCTGTTACACTGAACTACATCGGTTTCGAAATCGATCATGAAGCCACTAACATTTACCTTGAGGTTGAAAAAATCGCCGCTATAAAATCTGTGGAGGTTAATGATACCATTTTATACGATATGTTTGATGATCAGATGAGTATCGTGCATGTGGTGAAAGGTAATGTGCGTAAAAGTACCAAGATACTTTACCCTGAAAAGAAGTTTATAGCAAACTTTTAATTGTAATTTTTGTATTAGATAACGGTTCAATGTTAAATTACCGTTAATTTTAATAGGCGGTATTATAAGTTAATATTAGCTGAGGAATATTTCTTGTCATCTTTTTTTTAATCCTGCTTGTTAAAATAAGTTATGCATCTAATCATCTTCTCCAATATATTAACGCCCCGGATAAAGTATATTTTCAATTTTATTTTTAAGGACATCCTTAAAACCGAAGTTGAATTTACAGGCAATAGCCAGTATTTTTTGCAATGCCCACAGGTAAAGATCAGTTATGGTGAACAGCCCATTGGTGATGAGCTTTTTTTTAAAAGTACAGCTTTGCTTTTCTCCAATAAACTGGAAGAAATTAAACTGAAAACCATTTCTTTTGGCGGATATCAGGCTCCTTTTCCGGTTGAAGACTCTGCTTTGCCCTTTGATGTTTTCGCCGCTGCTTTTTTTATGGTGAGCAGGTACGAGGAATATCTCCATCAGAAAAAAACGGAAGAAGAATTTAAGCCGGCAAAAAGCTTGCAGCATAAGTGGAAGGTTTTGGATAAACCGGTTATTGATGAGTGGGCATTGATGGTTAAAAGCATCATTAAAAAGAAGTATCCAAGCTTTAAGTTTCATGAAAAGAAATTCCGGCAACAGCCTACCATTCATTTCAATATGTTGCCAAGTGTGCCAAAGGGCTTCATAAACCAAACCAGATTCGTTTTTAGTGCTCTTTTTAAAAAGGAAAACAATTACCTGAGTGCTAAATTCGACAGGCTTACCGGAGTTGGGATCAACAATGAACAAGTGTTGGAAAGTGTAAATAAACTAACTATCGCTAAAAAAAACAGCCCGCTTTATTTTGTCGGTTTTCCTGAGGTGCCGATGGATTATATCAAAATTAACGGCGTTTCTAAAAATTCTGATGACCGATCGTTGGGGCTGTTTAGACCCTGTGCCAGCGATAAACAGAAAATGGCCGAAATTAAGGAAGGATTGGTTAAATTAAAGAAAATACACCCGGTTGCCATTCCTTTAACCAGCCAGCAGTTAGAAGTGCTAAAATTTCCGATCTGTTATTTAAATATCCTTAATTCAGGCATTACTGCCGATTATTCTATGGGTTATAACAATGAGCCCGGTTTTAGGGCAGGTACCTGTACCCCCTTTAACTGGTACGATCTCCAGCTCGAAAAAGTGACACCTTTAGTTGTAAATTCTTATTGTTTAACCGATTATATTCTTCAATATTTAGCCACTCAGTCGGCTACAAAAACCCTTCACCAATATATCGATGCTGTAAAAGTGGTAAATGGTACTTTTTACAGCAGCTGGAGTTTAAAAAGTTTATCGGATCATCCCAAATACAGGAAATTAAGATCGCTGTTTGTCGAAATGCTCAATTACGCAGGAAACTGATTTTTTAAAAATTATCCACCTGAAAATTGCTAAATTTAACCGTTAAGACTGGGCGGGTGTGCAAAGAAATAAAATCCGTGTTTATCTGTGGTTAAAATTAATCCTATAAGATCCGAAAAATAAGAAAGATGATTTTTGATTTAAGCAAAACAAAATCTATTGCCAATACCTTTATTGCCGAGCTTCGGGATGAAAATATCCAGAAAGACTCCATGCGCTTCCGTAAAAATCTGGAAAGGCTGGGAGAATTTTTTGCCTACGAAATCAGTAAAAGTTTAAAATATACCGCAAAAGAAATCACCACTCCGCTGGGTGTATCCACTTGCGAAGTTTTGGCACAACAGCCCGTTCTGGCAACGATACTCAGGGCAGGACTACCTCTGCAGCAAGGTTTACTTAATATTTTCGACCGGGCCGAATGCTGTTTTATTTCAGCTTATAGAAAGGTAGAGAAGAGCGGCGATTTTGTGATCCAGATGGATTATATTTCGACGCCTAATTTGGATGGTAAAGTGCTGATTATGGCCGACCCCATGCTGGCAACCGGACAAAGTATGGTAATGTGCTGCAAGGAACTGATTAACCAATACAAAATTGAAGAACTTCATATCGTTGCCGCAATAGCCAGTACGGAAGGCGTTACGCACGTACGTGCCAATTTACCAAATGCGAAAATATGGGTTGGTGCCATTGATGAAGAAATGACCAGCAAATCGTACATCGTTCCCGGACTTGGAGATGCGGGCGACCTGGCTTATGGGGAAAAAGTTTAGTCCTTAGTCTGAAGTCTTTAGTCCAAAGTCTCACATCTCTTACGCAAAATGAATATCCTCTTTGTATGCAGCAGGAATAAATGGCGCAGTGCTACTGCCGAAACCATATATAAAAACCACCCCGATCATCAAGTACGCTCTGCAGGTACCGAACCTTCGGCAAGGATTAAAATCAATGCCAAACTGATTGTTTGGGCCGATTTGATTTTTGTAATGGAGAAAAAGCATAAACAAAGAATTACAGAACGTTTTGCGGATGAAAGTAATGAAAAGGAAATCATCACGCTGGATATTCCCGACGATTACCAGTATATGGATGAAGAACTTATTGAGGAGATTAGAGCAAAAGTGGAAGGGTATTTGTAATTAAAATTTATTTCAATTTTTAAATATTGTTTCCACCAAGAGGTCGTCATTTCGAGCGTAGTCGAGAACCACGAAGTGCTCAGCGAAGCTAAATCTGTCTCGAGATAGATCTCTCCGCTCCACTACGTTACGGTCGAGATGACGGCAATTTTATTAAAATTTGTCGATGTTTAACGTACACCATTTTTCAATCATTAATTAATCTCAAACTTTCAGGTCAAAAATCAATAGTCTACCTTTGTGGAAAATCATCACAAATGAAAAAACATATTTTCTTCGATCTCGATCATACCATTTGGGATTTCGATCGTAATGCCGAAGAAACTTTAAACGAGCTTTACCATACTTATAAACTGGATGAACTTGGTCTTAAATCATGCGCCGATTTTATCTCTACCTATACCGAAAACAATCATCAGTTATGGGCGGATTATCATTTGGGCAAGATCACAAAGGATTTTTTAAGGTCGGAGCGTTTTAGTAAAACATTTATCCAGTTGGGCATTCATCCCGATGCTGTTCCACATCAATTCGAGGCTGATTATGTAGATATTTCGCCCACCAAAACCAATCTGTTCGAAGGAGCACAAAATGTATTGGCCTATTTGCAACAAAAATATACACTGCACATCATTTCTAACGGGTTTAAAGAGACTACTTTAACCAAAATGAACCTTTCTAACCTTAATCCTTATTTCGAAAATGTAATTATTTCCGAAGATGTGGGTGTAAATAAACCGAACCCGATCATTTTTGAATATGCGCTGGATAAGGCAAAAGCCTTAAAACATGAAAGTATTATGATCGGTGATAGCCTGGAGGCCGATATTTACGGTGCGTTGAATTTTGGGATGGAAGCCATCTTTTTTAATCCCTTACAAAAAGAAAAACCTGAAGATGTAAAACAGGAAATTGTTCATTTGGAAGAATTATTGAAACTTTTTTAATCTTAACCTTTTTTGTTTGGTTTTGGCACTTGTTTGGCATTATTACAAAACACACACAAATGAAACCTTAATTAAATGAAACCATCATAATCCTGGCAAATTCAAATGAGTTAACGAAACTCAGGATTATGATAGCTTCATCGCCTTTAAAAAACACTAAACAATGATGAAAACAACCATCTTTTTAGGATTGGCAATGCTTTTTGCTACCCTAAGTTTCGCCCAAAACAACCGTCGGTCTGCCGAAGTTTTCCTTCAGATCGTTAATCCAGGTAAGTACAATGTATATTTAGACGATGAACTCGTTGCTTCTTCCAATGGCAGGTTCCGTTTTTACGATGTATACAATTCTGCACCAACACTATCCATTATTCAGGGCAATACCGTAATCTTAAAACAACAGATCAGGGTTATTCCAGAACAACGGTTGATTTTAAGTTTGGATAACAGGAGGCTGAATACGCTAAAACAATTGAATATTTACCGTAATAGGCAGTACGCACTTAACGATTTTGATGGTTATACCGGAGATTACAATACCGGTATTGTTCCGCCGGTTCTGCCGCAGCCCGAGTTGAGTTATAGGTTACTTTCAGAAGATGCTTTTCAGGCTTTTTTAGTTCAGTACAGAAGGGAGAATTTTGATGATGGCCGGTTGAGAATGATCAACGTGGTAACCAAAAATTCATCATTGCTAAGTGCCCAGGTCAGGATCCTTTTAAAATCTTTCAATTTTGATGATCAGCGCTTAAAGGTGGCCACAAACCTTTATAAGAATGTAGCCGATCCACAGAACTATTTTACTTTATCTGATATTTTTGTTTTTCCTTCCAATAAAGATGATTTCTTAAAATACTTGGAGAAACAGTAATTCGGCCTATCTTTATTAAATGACGGCTGCAAAAGTTAAGGCATCGGTAATGCAGATTATCGATGCCTATAAATTTAAATTATCCCAATACCCGGAAGAGATTTTTCAAACTACCCCGCCTATTTCGGGTTGGAGCTACAGCGAAGTATATTCCCATATTTTTGATTCGAGCCTGCTTTCATTAATTGCACTCTCGCATGCAGCTACCGGAAAAGGAGAAGACAGACCCACACATTTCGTTGTAAAACTGATTTTGTTTTTTGGGGCCTTTCCGCCTGCACAAAAATATAAAGTACCTAAACGGCTGGCTGAGCGCGTTAAAAAGATAAGCAAAACAGAAGCCTCCGATTTTATTTTAACGGTAGAAAAAGCTTTGGACGAATATTATCCGTTAATTGCCAATGCGAAAGCCAATTGCAAAACCAAACACCCACGATTAGGCTATTTAAATGCTAAACAATGGCTTAGGTTTATCGAAATCCATTTAAAACACCACCTAAAACAGTTGGAAAGAATAGAAAAGAGCTTTCAGGCCTAGATTAATTTTGCCATATTTGGGTAAACCTAATCCCAATGCTCATGAAATATGCTTTTTACCTGTTGGCTGTTGCGCTGCTTTGTGCCTGTAACAGTAACGAAAAGAAAGAAAATACCCAGGCAATGATCGCTACGCCTACCGGTTTACAGGGGCTGCAAAAAAGCAATCCTGTTCAGCCTGTAGTACAAAATACAAAAAGCAACCTGATTTTTAATCCGCCACATGGCCAGCCCGGACATACCTGTGCCTTAGCTGTTGGTGCCCCGTTAAATCAAACGGCAGGTGTGCAACCGCAACAAAATGCTAATCCACAGCCTGTACCAACGCCTGCTCCTGCGGTTGCTGTTGTTAATACCTCGGGCAAAAAATTAAACCCTAAACATGGCGAACCCGGTCACAGGTGTGATATTGCAGTGGGTGCACCTTTAGATAGCAAACCTACACAGGTGGTTACCACTACCCAACCTGCAGTTACACAGGTATCGGCTGTAAAAGTAGCTAAAGGTTTAAATCCGCCGCATGGTCAGCCAAACCACAGATGTGACCTTGCCGTTGGCGCACCGTTAAATAGCAAGCCTGCCCCCGTTGTAAATCCTGCACCAACGCCTGTGCCTGAAACTAAAGCAACAGAAAGCAAAGTATTGGAAACAAAAAGCGAAGGCTGATCGTCAGGAATGGGCCAAAAATAATTTGAATTTAGGATACCATACTTAACGCGCATTTTTTTACATCTTTGCGTTAATGAAATTACCCGCCATAAAAGGTTTTAACGAAGAAGCATTAAAAAAGTATTTCAAAAATACCGGAATGCTCCTGATTGGGAAAGTTGGCAGTTTAGGAATTAAAATGTTAACCAATATTGCGGTTGCCAACTACCTGTTGTCTTATGGAAATGGTATCCTCACAACTTCTATAGCTTATGTTTTCCTGTTTGCTGCATTAGCGGGCTTAGGATTGGATCAGTTTATCGTTAAAGAACTTCACCATTTTCCGAAAAAAAGAGATCAGATTTTAGGAACAGCATTTTGGCTTAAAACTTTTGCCGGTTTTACCTGCATCCCCTTAATTGGATTGGCATGGTTAATTTATCCCTTACAAGACATACAGTACGAATTTATCCTGCTGCTTTCATTTATTGGGGTTTTTCAGTCGTTTACTGTTATCGATTCTTATTTCCAGTCTGAAGTAAAATCAAAATACATCATGCAGGTGCAGATTATCGGTAATCTGATTTCTGCACTGATTAAAATCGTTTTGATATTTACCCATTCGCCGATAAGTTATTTCTTTTTTGCTTTCCTTTTCGATACCATTTTGCTTTCGGTAGGCTATATCATTACGTATAATAGACATGGCAGGAATATTTTAAACTGGAAATTTGAAAAAGAACTGGCAAAGAAACTTTTCTCTCTTTCGTGGCCATTGATCATTTCTGGGATAATGGTATCGATCTATATGAAAATTGATCAGATTATGCTGAAACAGATCTTGGGATCAAGAGGGACGTCAGAAGCCGGTGCTTATGCAACCGTAGTAAACTTTAGCGAAGCCTTAAATTTTGTTCCGGTGGCAATTGTTTCTTCACTTTTTCCCGCAATTTTAAACGCAAGGAGAGACGATCAGGAAAGGTATCAGAAAAGACTTCAGAACCTGTACGATTTAATGGTTTGGTTAAGTTTAAGTTTCGCAATTTTTATAACGCTGGCCTCTCCTTTTATTTATAGTTATTTTAAACCCGAGTATGCAGAGGCCGCGCCTGTTTTGTCTGTTCATGTTTGGGGCTCAGCTTTTATATTTCTTGGTGTGGCTAGCGGTCAGTATTTGATTGCAGAAAATTTCGGTCGTTTAACTTTTATCCGTACAGGTATTGGTGCGGTTGTAAATATTATCTTAAATATTATACTCATTCCAAAAATGGGCATGATGGGCACAGCGGTAGCAACAGTAATTGCCTACTTTTTTTCTGCCTTTTTTATACTATTTATACCTAAACTTCGTAAACAGGGTATAATGATGTTAAAATCATTATTTTTGGTCACAGCATTTCAAAAAATATTTAAACTTTGAGTACTCTTAAAGCATTAAGCACATTAATTGCCAAGCCAAACAGGCTGAAGGCATTATTATCATACGGACATAAAGGCTACCTGAACAGCATTGGCTGGTTTACTGCTTTTGATAAAAAACAGGCCGTAGATGGCAAGGGAAAAGCATTGCCCTGGGTAACCTATTCTTTTATCGACTTTATTAAAGAACGGATAAACAAAAGCCAGCATATTTTCGAATATGGTTCAGGTAATTCTACCATCTTTTATGCAGAACGTGCTGGCTCAGTAACCTCTGTTGAACACGATAAAGGATGGCACGATAAGGTTAAAAATACGAGTCCGGCCAATGCCGAAATGATTTTCTGCCAATTGGAAAAAGATGGTGAGTATGCTAAAAAGGCAACTTTGCTCAATAAAAAATTCGATATTATTATTGTTGATGGCCGCGACCGTGTAAATTGTTGTAAGTATAGTGTGGCAGCCCTTTCATCAAACGGCGTGTTGGTTTTGGACGATAGTGAACGCGAAGTGTACCATCCCGCCCGTGTACTGTTGAAAGAGCAGGGTTTCAAAGAAATTAGCTTTAGCGGTATTTCACCGGGACTTTTTTATGAAAAGGCAACTTCGGTTTTTTATAAACAGGATAATTGTTTAGGTATTTAATACAGTTGGAACCATGCTAAGCGAAGAAGTAAAAACAGCCTACGATAATTTTTATACCAACAGCGATGTGGCCTGGCGGATGCTCGGTGCCAAATATAAAGCCCAGAATATTGTTGACGTTTGCAAAGGACTTAAACCCAAAAAAGTACTTGAGGTTGGAGCCGGCGACGGCAGTATACTACATTTTTTAAACGAGTGGCATTTTGCACCCGAACTTTATGCCTTGGAAATTGCACAAAGTGGTGTCGACATTATTAAAGACCGTAACCTTGCTAGCTTAAAAGAAGCACAGACTTTTGATGGTTATAAAATTCCTTACGGAGATGATAGCTTCGATCTGATCATCCTTGCGCATGTTTTAGAACATGTAGAACATGAACGGATTTTGATCCGCGAATTAAAAAGGGTTGCTAAATATATTGTGGTTGAGGTGCCTAAAGATTACCGTTATGGTGTAGATCAAAGGATGAAACACTTTTTAGACTATGGGCATATCAATATGTATACGCCAACATCATTAAGGTTCCTGTTGCAGAGTGAAGGATTAGAGATTTTAGAGGATAAAGTTTCGATGACGGCAACCGAAACCGTAAAATTTAATGAATTTATCAACAGAAAGGCACCAAAAACGTTTACCAAAAACTTAAAAATCGAATTGGAATACCGCATCAAAAAAACTTTGGGTAATTTATTCGGAAGAAAAAAACAGGAACAGTTTGCGAATGCCTATACCGTATTAACCAAAAAATCAGATCATAACCTCCAGATATTTTAGTATATTAAAGCGTATTACTAGAGTTGCCGTTATTTCGGGCAGAATTCAACTCTGGTCGTCATTTCGAGCGGAATGTAATGAAGCCGAGAAATCTATCTCGAGGCAGATCTCTCCACTTCACTGTGCTACGGTCGAGATGACGTTCTAATAATGAAATAAAACAACATGCAAAACCTTGCTCCCATAGCACTTTTCGTATATAACCGTCCGCAGCATACCGAGCGTACGTTAAAATTCCTTCAGCAGAATGAACTGGCTGCCGAAAGCCATTTGTACATTTTTTCTGATGGGGCAAAAAGTATACGCGATGATGAAAATGTTGCTGCTGTGAGGAAAATCATCAATAAAACGAAGGGTTTTAAATCTGTTAAAGTAATCGAAAGAAAAGATAATGCCGGGCTGGCTAATTCTGTAATTGCTGGGGTAACGCAGTTAATAGAAGAGTACGATCAGGTAATTGTTTTTGAAGATGATCTGGTAACCTCTCCGCATACCCTGCATTATTTTAACGAGGCTTTAAACCGTTATAGCGAAGAAGAAAAAGTAATGCATATTGGTGCTTATATGTATCCTTTAAAAGCCGAAGAGTTACCGCAGTCGTTTTTTTACAGGGCAGCCACCAGTTGGGGATGGGCCACCTGGGGCAGGGCCTGGAAAAACTTCGAACCAGATATCGATGTACTTTTAAAACAGTTCGATAAAAAGAAAAAAGCTGCTTTTTCCATCGATAATAAAATGAATTTCTGGAAACAGATGCTCGAATTCAAAAAAGGAAAAAACAATAGCTGGGCCATCCGATGGTATGCTTCAATTTTCTTAAAAGGAGGATTAACACTTAACCCGTCGCAATCGTTGGTCAACAACATCGGGCATGATGGAACCGGTGTACATTCGGGTATAAACGATATTTATAATGTGATCATTAACCCTAAGCCAATTGTTGAGTTTCCTACCGTGATTACGGAAGATGCTGTGGCCTACAAAGCTATTAAGGCCTTCTTAACCAAACGTAAAGGCAATATGGTAACCCGCGTACGCCGTTTCGTTAAAGAAAAACTCGCCCAATATTTCTCGAAAAAATAGACCTGATATTCCCTCCTGTTGTGAGCAATTGAAAAAATGACAAACCTTTTTTTGATCGTTCGTGTTGCTTTTATACATCGAAACTATAAAAAATAACAACATGAAAATTACAACAGCAACAGCAGAGGTATTGAATGACCTTATCCAGATTAATAACGATCGTATTGAAGGTTATGAAAAAGCCCGTCACGAACTGAAAGACGGTGATGCAGATCTGAAAACGCTATTTCTAAATATGATCGACGAAAGCCATAAATATAAACTGGCTTTGGCAACAGAGGTAATCGCACTTGGAGAAGAAGTAGAAACAGGAACCACCAATTCGGGTAAAATTTACAGGGCCTGGATGGATGTAAAAGCCATCTTTACCGGTCACGACCGCAAAACTGTTTTGAACAACTGCGAATTTGGTGAAGATGCTGCACAGAATGGTTATAAAATGGCTTTGGAAGAAGAAGAACTTCCGGCAAACATCAGGGAATTGATTTCTGATCAAAAAGCATCTTTAAGAACGTCACACGATGAAATCAAAAGATTGCGCGATACACAGGCATAAGTGAGTGAAATATAAAAACGGAAAACCCTCCTTCGATATATGAATTGAAGGAGGGTTTTTATAATATAATTCCGTCATGCTGAACTTGTTTCAGCATCTATTAGACCCTGAAATAAATTCAGGGTGACGATGCTTCTTTTTAAATTTTACGCCTCCAATTCCTTATCCAGATGTTCGGTAACGCGCTGAATCGTATTATCTATAGTATTACTTAAAATGGTTAAATAAGAACCTTTTTGAGCAGTTTCAATCGCTATTCTTAAACATTCGGTACTTTTATTGTTGATAATGATCTCCTTATTGGGATCAACCTCTTTAATACCTCTTACCAACAGATCAACCAGTTCCTGCTGCGCTCTGCCACGTAAATATTTTTCCTGACAAACATAGATCTTGTCAAACATCTGTGCCGAAATGCGGGCGGTTTCCATAATATCCTCGTCCCTCCTGTCGCCTGTTGCCGAAATAATTCCTACATGCTCAGTGGCTTCTACACCTTGCAAAAAGCCTTTCACACCGTTAAAGCCATCAGGATTGTGCGCAAAATCTACCAAAACCTTAAAGTCCTTAAACCTGAAAATGTTCATTCTTCCGGGCGTATGTGCTGCTGAAGGGATAAAGGTTTCTAAGGATAAGCGGATATCCTCAGGTTTATAACCCCATAAATAAGCGGCCAAAGTAGCTGCAAGTACATTCTGGATCATAAAGTTTACCGAGCCGCCAAAAGTTAACGGAATATGTGTGGCTTTATCAACCCTTAATTTCCAGTCGCCGGTTTTAATGGTGATAAATCCGTTCTCATAAATGGCTGCAATACCGCCTTTACGGCAATGTTCTTTAATAACCGGATTGTTTTCGTCCATGCTGAAATAAGCAACATTACAACGGGCATCTTTCGCAATGCGCACACAATAACCATTGTCGGCATTTAATACAGCCCAACCTTTACGGCGCACTGCACCAATTACAACGGCTTTAACTCGGGTTAAATCATCGAGGTTATGAATATCAGAAATACCCAGGTGATCTTCCTGGATATTGGTTACCACACCGATATCGCAGGCATTAAAGCCCAACCCTGCCCTTAAAATCCCGCCACGGGCAGTTTCTAAAACGGCAAACTCAACCGTTGGGTCTTTTAAAATAAATTCGGCACTAACCGGGCCTGTAGTATCGCCCTTCATCAGCATGGTATTGTGTACATACACCCCATCGCTGGTGGTAAAACCTACACGCTTACCATTACTACGTATAATATGTGCAATTAAACGCGTAGTGGTGGTTTTTCCGTTGGTTCCGGTTACGGCAATAATCGGGATCTGCGATAATTTACCCTGCGGATAAAGCATATCGATTACCGGTGCCGCAACGTTGCGTGGTAAACCTTCGCTTGGTGCCAGGTGCATCCTGAAACCAGGAGCAGCATTAACTTCTAAAACCACACCACCATTTTCGGTTAAAGGCTGGGTGAGGTTCTGCGCCATAATATCGATACCGCAGATATCCAGTCCGATTACCCTCGAAATCCTTTCGCAGATGAAAATATTCTGTGGGTGTACAATATCGGTCACATCAATCGAGGTTCCACCTGTACTTAAATTAGCAGTCGATTTTAGGTAAACGATTTCCCCTTTTTCAGGAATGGTTTCTAAAGTATATTCTTTTTTGGCCAATAAATCCAAGGTATCACGGTCAACCGCGATTTCTGTTAACACATTTTCGTGACCATAACCGCGACGTGGATCTTCGTTTTCCTTATCAATCAATTCCTGGATGGTGTGGATGCCGTTGCCTCTTACATGGGCCGGATCGCGCTGTGCTGCTGCAACCACTTTATGATCAATCACCAATACACGGAAATCATATCCGGTGATAAATTTTTCAATAATCACCTTTCTAGAATAGGTTTTGGCATATTCAAAAGCCGCAACCGCATCTTCCATCGTTTTCACGTTAATGGTTGCACCTTTACCGTGGTTGCCATCCAAAGGTTTAAATACCAGTGGAAATCCAACTTTATTAACCGATGCTTCGAGGTCATCAGGGTTAGAAATGGTTACACCCGAGGCTACCGGAATGGCTGCTTCGGTAAGTAAACGTTTGGTTTCTTCCTTATTACTCGCGATATCAACAGCAATGCTACTGGTTTTTTCGGTCATAGTGGCCCTAAAACGGACCTGGTTTTTGCCATAACCCAATTGTACCAACGAACTTTTGTTCAACCTGATCCACGGAATACTTCTCTTTACCGCCTCTTCTACAATTGAAGCTGTACTTGGGCCCAAAGCTTCCAATTCGCGGATTTCTTTCATCCTGCGGATATCGTGCTCTAAATCATATTCAACATTGTTGATCAAAGCATCAGCGATTCTTACTGCGGCTTCTGCCGAATAAACACCCACTTTTTCTTCCAGGTAACTGAAAACCACGTTATAAATACCTTCGGTTTTGGTCATGCGTGTTCTACCAAAACCAGTATCCATGCCTGCCAGTGTCTGTATTTCCAGCGCAATGTGCTCAATCACATGCCCCATCCAGGTGCCTTCTTTTACGCGGGTAAAAAAGCCACCTTCAACACCTTTTGAGCAGCGGTGCGTGAACATGCTTGGCAAAAGCTTTTCTATCCTCTCGCTAAAGCCCTCAATAACATTGGTTGGTTTTTGTTCCAAATCCTCCAGATCCAATCGCATCTGGATCAATTTCTTCCGGTTGATCGACCAAATATTAGGGCCTCTCAATACTTGTATGTTTAATATCTTCATGTAATATTTTGTTAGTTTTTTTGCCGTAAACAAGGATTGGGGAAGCCTTCTTAACTCAATTTTGGGAATGAAATTGATGACTGTAAAATATGCATTTATTTTGAAATTAGGCCTCCTATTTACGTAAATCAATTTTAGCACCTATTTGTTTTATTTTCAAGCACTATTATGTTAATTTTAGGTTAGATTATTTTAACGTTTGTTAATAAATTGAATATTATTGACAAAAAAAGTCGTGTTTTTTATCTTAAGCCTATATATTTGGGTTTTTTGATACAATTAGATACATAAGGAATGGTTCCGAAAGGTAAACTCATCATCATAGGTGGCGCAATAAACACTGGTAGCTTCGCAGAAACTCAATTTGGACTGCCTGAAAACATGAATTTTTTTGAGCGTGGAATTTTAAAACGGATTACCACCGAATCAGTTAGGGATACCCAATCGCGCTTCGAAATCATTACTACAGCATCATTAATGCCCGAAAAGGTTGGTGAAGAATACATCAAAGCTTATGCACAACTGGACGTTCATAACCTGGGTGTTTTAAATATTACCAACCGTGAGGAAGCGAATTCGGATGAGAACTACGAACGTATCAAAGCAGCAGAGGTAATTATTTTTACCGGTGGCGACCAGCTCCGCCTTTCTTCTATTTTTGGCGGTACAAAAATCCACCAGATCCTGCTCGAAAAATATAGGAACGAGCCTGTAGTAATTGCGGGTACATCAGCCGGAGCAGCAGCAAGTTCTAAAAACATGATTTATCAGGGAAGCAGTAAAGATGCCCTGCTTAAAGGCGAAGTAAAAATTACCGGTGGTTTAGGCTTTATCGACGATGTTATTGTAGATACACACTTTGTTCAGCGTGGCAGAATTGGCCGTTTATTATATGCTGCAGCCAGCAATCCAGGTATTTTGGGTATTGGCCTTGGCGAAGATACCGGTCTTTTCATATCAGACGGACATACCATGGAAGCCATTGGCTCAGGCATGGTAATTTTGGTTGATGGCCGCAATATGGCAGATACCAACTTAACCGATGTAGAAATGGGACAACCGGTTTCGATAAAAAACATGGTGGTACACGTAATGTGCGATGGCGATGTTTATGATTTAAATGACCATAGCTTGGTGATCCACCATCCGAAGGCTGTTCATATAGGGTAAAAGGTAGAAGGTTTAGGGTGTAAGGCGTAAGGTTTAGTGTCTCATATCCCACTTTTCAACCCAATAAAAGGTTTAAGGTTTAGGGTTTAAGGTCTAGTGTCTCAAATCTCACGTCTCATATCTTGATACTTCATACTTAAGCCTTGATACTTGAATCTCAATACTCAAATCTTGATACTAAAAAAATGAAACTCATCATACACGGTGGCTTTTTTAGCGAATCGTCTACCAATCAGGAAACAAAAAAGGCCAAACAAGATGCTTTAGCGTCGATTGTTACGCTAGGCCACGAATATCTCAAAACGCATACCGCTTTAGAAACTGTGGTTTATACCGTGGCTTTATTGGAAGATAACGAGTTGTTTAATGCAGGTATCGGTTCGCAGATCCAAAGTGATGGAAAAGTAAGGTTAAGTGCTGCTTTAATGGATGGCAAAACCGAAAAATTCAGTGGCGTAATCAACGTAGAGGATGTTAAAAACCCGATCGAGGTTGCGCAGAATCTTTTAACTTACGATGACCGTGTTTTAAGCGGCGATGGTGCGCAGCAATTTGCCCGTGAGAATGGTTTCGGATATTTTAACCCTATAACACCGCAACGCCAGACCGAATACGAAGCCAAATTGAACCAGAAAAACAATAAGGGGACGGTAGGTTGTGTGGCGCTTGATGCCGAAAGAAATTTAGCTGCAGCCACTTCGACCGGAGGTAAAGGCTTCGAAATCCCCTGCCGGGTAAGTGATTCGGCAACTGTTGCAGGTAATTATGCCAATCAATATGCAGGCATTTCATGCACGGGTGTTGGCGAAGATATTGTTAGCGGTGCTTTGGCTGCCAAAATTGTTACGCGTGTTACCGATGGTTTTTCTTTAAAAGATGCATCAGATAAATCTTTTGCCGAATTAAAGGCTTTTGATGGCTTTGCAGGGGTTGTAGGCATTACCGCTGAGGGCGAGGTATACCACTGCGATTCGCATCCCTACATGGTTTGGGCATCTTTTGATGTTAATTTACAGGTATTTAGCTGATATTAGAATTAAAGTATTATTTTTGTTGCATGACCAAAATTGTACTGGCTTTAATCGGCCTTTTTGCATCGTTACAACTTCAGGCTCAAAACATAGACAAAACAGAAATCCAGGAACCCAATGGAGGTAGCGCGATCAACATAGCGGTATCTAAATTTGACCTGGAAGATGGGAATTCTTTTTTTGAAGAAGCAGAAGATTTAGAGCGGAAAGGTGATTATAACGAAGCCTTAACCTTATTTGGGAAAGCAGCTTTCGAATACAACTCGGTAAAAAATTTCAACAGGTATGGGCAGGCAATCATTAAAATGAGCAGCATGCATTACCAATTGGGCCGCTACAGTGATGCCGAACAGATCCTCTTAAATGTTGCGTTAAAAAATTATTCTAAAACGGGCAACCGTACAGGGATAATGAATACCTACAGCCTTTTGGGCAAAGTTTACCTTGCCAATACCAAATACACCCAATCGATGTGGTTTTACACCCAGCAGGGCATATTGGCCAAACAGTTAAAAAGTAACAATGCCTATATCGAATCAATTTTGGGCATTGTTCAGGTTAAAATCAAAAAGAAAGATTTTACCCTTGCTTTAAGAGATTTAAAATCGGCAGAATGGCTGGCTAACTCGATCAAAACTACCCAGTATAAAGCGCAGATTAAAGATGCAAGGGAAATGATTGCCAGCAAAACGGCGTCTAAAAAAGTGAATCCCAGCTAAAAATGGCTTCGAAATACCCTAATTTCTTTAAAATAACGTCAATAATTTGATTAAAATGCAGTCGTACGTCTGTATTTGGTCAAATTTCGATGGTTGTTCAAAACAAAAAATAACGCTTAACGTTCTGCTTAAGAAATTGTTAAATAAAAAGCTTTTAGTTAGATTTGATAAAGTTTTAACAAGAGACGGTAATAATGCTGTCTCTTTTTTGTTTTTTTGTTAAAATGGTACCATATTGGCTATATAGAATTGGAAATGGATTTTAAATCATTTAAAGAGATGTTAAAGAGAATATTTTTTGTAATTTTTACCGGAGCTGTACTTGCCTGCCATGCCGCGCCTAAAACTCAACCGATTGTTGAGGGAATTACCAATGTGAAACCGGATCAGCAGCAACAGCTTGTGATCAAAGAAGTTGTAAACCTGATTGAAAGCTATAATTACAAAAAAATCCAGATCAACGATTCTATTTCATCACTTATTCTGGATAAGTATATAAAATCATTGGATCAGGGTAAAAATTATTTCCTTGCATCTGATATTAAAGAATTTGAAAAATACAGGTACACTTTAGATGATGATTTTAAAAACGGCGATTTAAGCGGTCCGTTTTATATCTATAACGTTTATGCTAAAAGATTGAACGAGTATTTCACCTATTCTTTGGCACAGATTAAGACCAAATTCGATTTTAACCAAAACGATACTTATGTGTACGACAGGGAAAAATTGCCTTGGGCGGTTTCTTCTACAGCATTAAATGATACCTGGAAAAAACGTGTTAAATACGAACTGATCAACCTAAATTTGGCGGGAACTGCTGAAGCAAAAAATGTAGAAACTTTAACCAAACGTTATCAGAATTTACAATCGCAAACCTCTAAAACCAATAATCAGGACGTTTTCCAGATTTTAATGGATGCATTTACCGAATCTATCGATCCGCATACCAATTATTTCAACCCAAGCAACGCTGCTGCATTTAACGAAGATATGTCGCGCTCTTTCGAAGGTATAGGCGCACGTTTACAACTGGAAAATGAAGTGGTTAAAATTTCGGAGATCATTGCCGGCGGACCAGCTTTCAAAGGCAAACAATTAAGTGCTGGTGATAGGATCATTGCTGTGGCACAGGGCGACGGCGAATTTGTTGATGTAGTGGGATGGAGATTAGATAATACCGTGTCAAAAATCAAAGGTCCTAAAGGAACCAAAGTACGTTTAAAAGTAATTCCGGTAGGAAAAGAAATGTCATCTAAACCGGTTATTATAGAATTGGTTCGTGATAAAATTGTATTGGAAGAAACCTCTGCCAAGAAAAAAGTAAAAACCATCAACAGCAATGGTAAAGATGTTAAAATTGGTATTATTACCTTACCAGCTTTCTATGCCGATTTTAAAGCCGCAAATGCCGGTGATAAAAATTATAAAAGTACCACACGCGACGTAAGAAAACTGATCGACTCATTAAAAACCTACGATAAGGTAAATGCGATTGTATTGGATTTACGCGGAAATGGCGGTGGCTCATTAGTAGAGGCCATTTCGTTAACCGGTTTATTTATCGATAAAGGACCTGTGGTACAGGTAAAAGATTTACGTGGTAAAATAGAAGTAGATGAAGACGAAAATAGTGGTGTAGCATGGGACGGTCCGTTTGGTGTAATGGTTGACCGTTTAAGCGCATCTGCATCTGAAATTTTTGCCGGAGCCATTCAGGATTATGGTCGCGGTATTATTATGGGTAGCCAAACCTATGGTAAAGGTACCGTTCAATCTTCTATCGATTTAAATAAATTGGTAAATCCAAATATGTTACAGAGAATAGCGGGTTTAATTGCCAAAGATAAAACAGTGGGTACTTCGCCAAGTAGCGCTAATCCTGCTGATATCAACTTAGGTCAGATTAACCTCACCATGGCTAAATTTTACCGTGTAGCAGGAAGCAGTACGCAACATAAAGGTGTTACACCTGATGTTGTTTTCCCTTCTGTTTACCCGATGGATAAAATTGGTGAAGATACAGAGCCTTCTGCCCTACCTTGGGATGTAATTCCTACCTCTAACTTTAAAGCAGTTGCCAATTTAACTCCGGTTAAAGCACAGTTGATTAAAAATAGCGAACAACGTATTGCAAACTCTTTGGATTTTAAATACCTTAAACAAGATATTGCTGATCTTAAAAAACGTGATGCAGAAGTTTCGGTAACCCTGAACGAAGCTAAACTTAAGGCAGAACGCGATGCACAGGAAGCTAAAACCCTGGCCAGACAAAATGAATTGAGGGCTTTGAGAGGATTACCTGCGATTAAAAAAGGCGATAAAGTAACCAAACAGGATGCGTTCGATTTTATCGAAGACGAATCGTTAAGGGTTATGGGCGATTTTATGCAGCAATCAGGCAGTTATGTAATGAACTTGGGTTTGATGCCTAAGAATAATTAATTAAGAGCTATGTTCTAATATATTGTCGTCACCCTGAATTTATTTCAGGGTCTGTCTAGCATGAAAGATGCTGAAATAAATTCAGCATGATGATAGAAATAGTAAAGGCCTCTTCAGTTAAAACTGGAGAGGCCTTTTTGGTTTTAAACTTCCGAAGTCTTTCCTAGCACTTTGCCTTTCAGACTTCGGAAGTCTTTATAAAAAGACCTCGCAGGTTTGATAGGCAGATCGCCTATCAAACCTGCGAGGTCTAAAAATTAAGAGGTCTAATTAATCGTTATTTCTTAGACGTAGGCTCATTTTGTTTGTTTATCTGCATCGCCATCATTTCTTTCATGGTTTTGTTCATGCCTTCGGTGCTTCCATCCAAAAAGATTACGTTACCATCGCCATTTTCGGCAAAATGTTTGATTGACTCTGTCCACATGGTGAATAATATTACTGAAATATCCAAGTTGGCCTGCTCCATTTCCTGAGCGGCTTTGGTCATACCATGTGCCACTTCCGCACGGAATAAGGCAATACCCTGACCGCGGAGCTGAGCGGCTTCACGCTCGGCTGTTGCCGCAATTTTAATCGCGTTACCATCAGCTTCTGCAGCTTTGGTTTTGGTAATCAATAAAGCTTGCCCCTCGTTCTCTGCTGCGGCCTTTAAGTTGTTCGATGCCACAACTCGGCTCATTGAGCGCATAATTTCTTCATCAAAAGTGATGTCGTTTAATTGAAGATCCTGTAAGTGGTAACCCCAGCCATCTAAAACCTGATCAATCTGTTCCTTAACATGGAGCACAATTTCGTTGCGCTGTGCCAGTACATTTGCCTGCTTTTGGGTGGCCACATAAGCACGGATAGAACCTTCAATGGTCCTGATCAAAGCCTGCATCAGGTTGGTGGCATCAACGAATTTAAATGCAACATTTTTGATGGTTTCTTCATCCTGGTTAATTACCGAATAAAGAAGCATGGCCTTGAAATAAACATTGGCCTGATCCTGTGTTACCGCTTGGAAAGACAGCTCCACTGATCGGTTCTGGATCGATATTCGCGAATAAATCTGCTCTATTAAAGGGATTTTAAAGTTTAAGCCTGGTCTTAAGAGCCTTTGGTACTTACCAAAAACGGTAACTACCGCAATGGTGCCCTGTTTTACGGTAACGAATGAGCTAAGCAGTATAATTACTCCTATGGCTACTAAAATGTAAACGGTGTATTGCATAATTAGATTTTTTTATGAAGTTATAAAAAATCATAGAAACTACATCAGGCATTTTGTAGCTTTAAGTTTTCTAACTAACTTATATGCAATGAAAACTAAATTAATTCTTCCGGCTGCGGGGCTTTTGCTATTTGCCGCATGCCAGAATAAGAATCACGCCGATCAGGGAACAGAAAATGTACGGACCGAGTTTTTTGATAAAGCCGGTATGGATACCACTGTAAACCCTGGAGATAACTTTTTTCTTTATGCCAATGGTAAGTGGTTCAAAAACACTGAAATCCCTAAAACTGAAACAGGTTGGGGCTCTTTTTATACGTTGTACAACGATAACCTTAAAAACCTGAACACCATCCTCGAAAATGCTTCGAAAGCAGATGGGACCAAAGGAAGTGCAGAGCAAAAAGTGGGCGATTTCTATGCCAGTGGTATGGATACTTTAACAATAGAAAAGCTGGGTATTAAGCCTATTGAGCCTCTTTTAGGTAAAATTGATGCCATTAAAAATGAGAAAGATCTAATCAATTTTGTAGCCGATGGCTTTAAGAACGGTGAAGGAGATCTTTTAGGTTTTAGTGTAGAGCCTGACGATAAACTGAGCAGCAAAAATGCCTTATCTTTTTCGCAATCGGGCATTAACCTGCCGGATCGTAGTTATTATTTAGATCAGGATGAGAAGGCAAAAAAAATCAGAACGGAGTATGTTAAATACATCACTACTATTTTTAAACTGGCAGGCGATTCGGTAAATGCAGCTAAATACGCAGATAATATTTTAAAGCTCGAAACCACCATTGCCCAGTCGCACTCAACCCCTGTTCAGCTGCGCGATCCACAGAAAAACTATAATAAAATGACGGTGGCCGATTTTCAGAAACAAACTCCTAATATCGAATGGAAATCTGTTCTGGAAAAACTTGGCGCAAATACAGATACCGTTATTGTGAGGCAGCCAAAATACTATCAGGCCTTATCGGCACTGATAAAAAGCCAGCCGATCGAAATCTGGAAAGAAAAATTGAAATTTGATGCCTTAAATAGTTCGGCCAATGCTTTTACCAAACTCTTCAGAAAGGCTAAATTCGATTTCTTCGCCAAAACACTGTATGGTCAACAGGCACCAAAAGAAAGATGGAAAACAATTGTTAATGCCACCGACAATAATTTGGGCGAACTTTTGGGCCAACTGTATGCTGAAAAGTATTTTAAGCCCGAGGCTAAAGAGCGCATGCTTAAATTGGTGAACAACCTGCAGAAAGTATATGCCGAAAGGATCCAAAAAGTAGATTGGATGACCCCTGAAACCAAAAAGAAGGCGCTTGAAAAATTAAATGCGTTTATCAAAAAAATCGGTTATCCTGATAAGTGGAAAAAATATGATGATGTAGAAATCTCTAAAAACACTTATTACGCAAATTTACAGTCGGCAGATAGACACGCTTATAAAGAAATGATGGATAAGCTGGGTAAAAATGTCGACAAAACAGAATGGGGAATGACCCCACCAACTGTTAATGCTTATTATAATCCATCGTTCAATGAGATTGTGTTTCCGGCAGGAATTTTACAGTTTCCGTTTTTTGATTTTGCAGCAGATGATGCCATTAATTATGGTGCAATAGGTGCGGTAATCGGGCACGAAATGACCCATGGATTTGATGATCAGGGACGCCAGTACGATGCTGCAGGTAATTTAAAAGAGTGGTGGACCAAAGCTGATGCAGATAAATTTAAAGCCAAAGCGGGCAAGGTAGAAGCATTTTATAACAACTTTAGCCTGCTTGATAATCAGCACGTAAACGGATCGTTAACATTAGGCGAAAACCTCGCTGATATTGGGGGATTAAACATTGCTTACGATGCCTTTAAATTAACCGATCAGGGAAAAAGTGATAAAAAGATTGATGGTTTTACACCAGATCAGCGTTTCTTTTTGAGTTTTGCACAGGTTTGGCGCATTAAAGACCGCGACGAAAGCATGCGTGTAAGGTTAAAAACAGATCCGCATAGCCCTGAAATGTTCCGCGTAAATGGCCCTGTATACAATATGGAAGCCTTTTATAAAGCTTTCAATATCCCTGCAACGGCCAAAATGTATATCGCGCCGGCGAACAGGTTAGGCGTTTGGTAGATTTAAAAACTTAATTAAAAGAGGCCGTACCATAAGATAAATTGTCATCCTGAGCTTGTCGAAGGACTTGCCATAACATTGTTTAAGGCGTTTCGACAAGCTCAACGTGACAATTCTAAAGAAATTAAGTTTATGATACATCTTCTTTTTTGTCGCTTTAAAAACAAAAGCATGGATATATTGTCTTTATCCTATTAAAGATAAAACCATGAACGTAAAACGTACTTTTGGAACCGTATTAACCATTTTGGGGATCATCGGCTTAATTTATGCCGGGTATGGTTTTGTAAACCACAGTCAGAATACAAGGGGATTGCTGGTTTACGGCATCATCGGCCTGATATTCTTTGTGTCGGGTATAGGTCTGGTAAAGAATACGAAAGATGAGAGTTGATTTATCCTTTTCTCCTGAACTTTCTCGATAGCAGAAAAAGTACAACCGCTGCGCCAATGGCTAAGCCTAGATAAATGCCATCCTTAAAATTTCCAGTCTTTGTAGCGTCTAAGATAACAAGGGTCATTTTTGCTTCTTTTTGTTTTTGATAATCTGGTACTGGCTAAAAGCAACTAAGCAGCCTGCCAGAATAATGATCCCTGCTGATAATAAATTCTTTGGGTTTTGCTGGATATAATATGCTGCGGCCAAAACCAAAAGCACTGCCGCGATACCGATAATATAGTGAAGTATTAATCCCGTTTTCATAAAGCAAATATTCTGAATTAAATTGAGATTGATGTCGTAGAAAATTAATCTTTTAAACTGATTTTATTATCGGCAAATTTAAGTTGGTGACCTATGAAATCAATATCGGTTAGTTCTTTGATGCGTTTAAAAGCACCGTTATTATCATCCAGGGTTAAGCGGTTAATTTTATCCTGTTTAATGGATATCACGTCAGCATAGAGGAAGTCGCCTTTGGCATTTATTTTAAGCTTTAGCAATGGAGCAATTCCGTTATTACCTTTTAAGCTGAACATACCATAGGTGCAGAAATTGCCCAAACTGTAGGCGATAAACTTATTCTTATAAACTTCAACGGCTCTTGCCACATGCGGTCCGTGGCCCAACACCACATCCGCACCGGCATCGATTACGGCATGTGCAAAGGCATAAACATTGCCCCTGTTTTCTTTATAAAAGATTTCGTTTTTACGTGGCACATGTTCAAATCTGGCACCTTCGCCCCCACCATGGAAAGAAACAATTACAATATCTGCCATTGTTTTTAAGCGGGCAACCAGGGCTTTTGCACTGTCGATTTTATTGATTGATACCGTATTTTCATTTGGTGCAAAAGCACAGAAAGCATATTTTATGCTGTCTTTTTCAAAAACTTCATAGGGCTTGTTTATCTGTCCGGCGTAATGGATCTGTAACGAATCCAAAATCCTTGCTGTATTTTTTCTTCCTTTGGCATCAAAATCACCAACGTGATTGTTAGCAATGCTTAGCACATTAAAACCAGCTTTTTTATAAATCCGGGCATAACGTTCAGGCATTCTGAAAGCATAACAGTTGTTTGGGTTAATGCCGTTACATTTATTTGAGTTACCTGAGTTGAGGAAACAGCCTTCGAGGTTGCCAAAAACAATATCGCCTTTTAACAAACTATCAACGGCCTGGAAACTATTGATGGCATCATCAGGGGGAAGGTTCGTTTTTGAAGGAAAAGCTGAGCCGAGCATAATGTCGCCAACCGCGGTAATTGATATCGTATCCTTTATTTTTCTGATCAGCGTGTCCTTTTTGGCAACGGGTGCCGTAACCTGAGCATTATTGCTGGTACAACTGATCAAAGTGATAACGGCAATGGGAAGGATTAAGATGGTGTTGATGAGCTTCATTAGGTGTTTTATTGGATATTTCGGGGCTGTCTTGATTTAGTTAGTTTTATTGAGAGAAAGATCCTGATCCCGATGTAAAATCGGGACAGGATGACGAATCTCATGGGGAAGGTAATAAACAAAAAATCCTCCGAAATTTCTTTAGGAGGATTGTATATTTTGAGTGATTAACTGTTAACTGAAAATTGTGAACTGCTAACTGCCAACTGAACTATTCTACTTCAAATTCTTTTTTGAACGATTCTAACACACGCCCACCCTTATAAAAGTAACGGCTATAATAAGGTTCGTTCAGATTGCTGATTACTACACCACGCGAGCTGGATGCGTGTGCGAACCTGTTGTCGCCAAGGTAGATACCAACGTGTGAAATACTTCTGCTTTTAATTTTGAAGAAAACCAGATCTCCCTCTTTCAGGTCTTCTTTAGATAATGGATCAACCATGCTAAAAATATCGCGCGAGTTTCTTCTGATGGTTGTGTTGAAAACTTTGTCGTAAATCGCTTTAGTAAAAGCCGAGCAATCGATGCCTCTTTTGCTGTTTCCACCATAACTATATGGTGTTCCGATCCATTCGTATATAAATTTGTAGAGTTTTAAATTTGAGGTCGCATCTACTGCTACACCCATTACCTGCGAGAAATATTGCGATGCAAGATTATCAGGGTCATTTAATTCTTTACCAGATTCTTTTGTTTTTGTTTGCGCAAATGCGGTTGAGAGCGTGCAGATAGCGATTAGGGATGAAAACAAAATTTTTTTAATCATGTTATACAGTTATGTTTGGGTATTCACTTACACATTAACGTACACCACATGGGCTTATTGTTGGTTGTCAAAAGTATTGATTATACAAATGTTATCCAAATGTAATCTGTTAAAAAGTGAAAGTTATTAACATTTTTATTTTTTATCCACTATTTCTTCAAAAAATATCAGGTCAAAACCATCTTTTTTTATCCCGGTTTTTATTTTACATATTTTGTTTTGCTATAACATTACGTTCTTTTTTAAATTATGTAAATAAGCACTTACGCAAAATTAAATTTCAGAATAAATTGATTACATATTATGATAAAGGGTGTTGATTTGATTACGGGAAATCGCTATTGAATTACAAAATGGGACTGGGATTTGTATTTAATTGTAAAACAACTGTTAAATCTGATTTTAACCCCTAAACCATGATGTTTTTACACTTAAAAGTGCCAAAAATTACAATAAAAAAATTAGATTTGCTGTCGCAAAAAACAAATACCCTAAAATGAGTGCAGTAGAAATAAATAAAGATACCTGGTTAAAGTGGTTTGAGTCGATGTTGCTGATGCGCAAATTCGAAGAGAAAACCGGCCAGTTATACGGACAACAAAAAATACGTGGCTTTTGTCATTTATACATTGGACAAGAAGCTGTAGTTGCAGGAGCAATATCTGCAATGCAAAAAGGCGATTCAATGATTACCACTTACCGTGATCATGCCCATGCCTTAGCTTTAGGAGTTAGTGCCGATAGTATTATGGCAGAAATGTACGGTAAAGCTACAGGTTGCTCTAAAGGTAAAGGTGGTTCAATGCACATGTTCAGTAAAGAACATAACTTCTACGGAGGACATGCAATTGTAGGCGGTCAGATCCCTCTGGGTGCTGGCGTTGCTTTTGCCGAAAAATATAAAGGTACCGATAATGTTAATATTTGTTACATGGGCGATGGTGCTGTGCGCCAGGGTGCATTAAACGAAACTTTTAACATGGCCATGCTTTGGAAACTGCCTGTTGTTTTTGTTTGCGAAAACAATGGTTACGCAATGGGTACTTCGGTACAACGTACCACCAACATGACCGATATTTATAAAATTGGTTTAGGTTTTGATATGCCTTGCGCACCTGTTGATGGTATGGATCCGGTTGCGGTTCATAACGCAATGGATGAGGCTATCCAACGTGCACGTAAAGGTGAAGGACCAACTTTCTTGGAAATGAGAACTTACCGTTACCGCGGTCACTCTATGTCCGATCCGGCTAAATACCGTACCAAAGAAGAGTTAGAAGATTACAAAGCAAAAGATCCGGTTGAGCATGCAAGAGAAACTATTCTTAAAGAAAAGTATGCAGATGAGGCTTGGATCGAAGAGGTAGAAGCTAAAGTTAAGGCAATTGTAGATCAGGCAGTAAAATTTGCTGAAGAATCTCCTTGGCCAGATGCATCTGAGTTATACAAAGATGTATACATGACTGAGAACTACCCTTACGTAATGGACTAATATTAATAAGATTTCAATTAATTAGATATAATGGCTGATGTAATTAAAATGCCCAAAATGAGCGACACCATGACCGAAGGGGTTTTGGCGAAGTGGCACAAAAAAGTGGGCGATAAAGTGAAAAGCGGCGATGTTTTGGCAGAAGTAGAAACTGACAAGGCAACAATGGATATGGAATCTTATTGGGATGGTACCCTTTTATACGTAGGTGTAGAAGAAGGATCAGCTGTTCCGGTTGATGCCATCATGGCCGTTATCGGTAAAGAAGGCGAAGATTATAAAGCAGCGTTAGAAGCTGAAAAAGGTGCAGAGGCTCCAAAAGCCGAAAGTGCTGAAGCGCCTAAAGCTGAAGATAAAAAAGAAGAAGCTGCCCCTGCTCAAGGCGGTGGTTTAAGCGAAGAAGAATTGGCTGCTAAAGGTGTTACGGTTATCCGCATGCCTTTATTAAGCGATACGATGACAGAAGGCGTAATTGCCGAATGGCATAAAAAAGTTGGCGATAAAGTTAAGGATGATGATGTTCTTGCTGATGTAGAAACCGATAAGGCAACTATGGAAGTAATGGGTTATGCAACCGGAACTTTATTACACATCGGTGTAGAAAAAGGCCAGGCTGCTAAAGTAAACGGAATTATCGCAATTGTTGGCCCGGAAGGAACTGACGTTAGCGGAATTTTGGCAGGAGGTTCTGCTCCAGCTGCTAAAGCTGAAAGTGCAGAAGCACCAAAAGAAGAAAAACAAGCTACAACTGCTGATGCTGGTACTACTGCACCAGTAGCAGAAAGTTCATCAGATAGTCGTGTTAAAGCATCTCCTTTGGCTAAGAAAATTGCTAAAGATAAAGGGATCGATTTAGCACAGGTTGCAGGTAGTGCAGAAGGTGGCCGTATCATTAAAAAAGATATCGAAAACTTTAAGCCAGCTGCGGCACCGGCTAAAACAGAATCTGCTTCAGCTCCGGCTGCAGAGAAAGCTGCTGCACCAGCACCGGTTATCCCTACTTATGTTGGCGAAGTTAAATTTACCGAAGCTCCTGTTTCGCAAATGCGTAAAGTAATCGCAAAACGTTTAGCCGAAAGTTTATTTACTGCTCCACACTTCTACTTAACCATCAGTATTGATATGGACAATGCAATGGCTGCACGTACTGCAATCAACGCTGTTGCTCCGGTTAAGGTTTCTTTCAACGATATCGTAATTAAAGCGGTTGCTGTAGCATTGAAAAAACACCCTGCTGTTAATTCATCATGGGGTGGCGATAAAATCAGATTTAACGAGCATACCAACATTGGTGTAGCCATGGCTGTTGAAGACGGTTTGTTGGTGCCTGTTGTACGTTTTGCCGATGGTAAATCATTATCGCACATCTCTGCCGAAGTAAAAGATTTCGGTGGAAAAGCAAAAGCTAAAAAATTACAGCCAGCAGATTGGGAAGGTTCTACCTTTACCGTTTCTAACTTAGGTATGTTCGGTATTGATGAGTTTACATCAATTATCAACTCTCCTGACGGTGCAATTTTATCGGTAGGTGCTATCCAACAGATTCCTGTTGTTAAAAACGGAGCTGTTGTTCCTGGTAACGTAATGAAATTGACTTTAGGTTGCGATCACCGTGTGGTTGATGGTGCAACCGGAGCACAGTTCTTACAAACGTTAAAAGGTTTATTAGAAGAGCCGATCAGGTTATTAGCTTAATCAGTTAGCAATTCACAGTTTTCAGTTAATGCTGAAATGTATATTAAAGCCATCCTTTCGGGGTGGCTTTTTTGCGTTTAAGGTTTTTAGTAAATGGTCAATAATTTGCTATTTTTGATTAGTGACTAACTTATAAACCAAATGAAAAAAACACTCCTTTTTGCTGCGTGCATTACCGCATTGCTCGCCTGTAAGCAAAAAAACAGTTCTAATGATGGTACAGAAAATAAAGCATTTGCTGCGCTGTGCGAACAGTATTATCAGGATGGATTAAAATTAAATCCCCTAAGTGCCACCTATATCGGCGACGAGCGTTATAACGATCTTTTGGCCAACGATGGATCTCAGGCTTACATAAAGGAGTTTAAAAGCCTTAATCAACGCTATCTTGATAGCCTGGGCAAATACGATCGTGAAAGCCTGGGTGTAAACGATAAATTATCTTTCGATTACCTGAAAGATCAATTGGAAATCAATTTGGAAGGATTAAAGTATCATTCAGAATACTTGCCATTTAACCAAATGGTTGCTTTGCCCCTAACCATTGGTCAATTGGGTTCGGGAACAGGGGCACAACCCTTTAAAACGGTAAAAAACTACGAGGATTGGTTAAAACGTGCTGATGCCTTTTCGGTGTGGGCCGATACCGCTATCGGAAATTTTAAAAAAGGTGCAGCAGTTGGCATTGTACTGCCCAAAGCATTGGTGGTAAAAATGATTCCGCAGATGCAGGGCATGGTGGTGGCAAAACCTGAAGAAAGTTTATTTTATGGCCCGGTAAAATTAATGCCGGACAGTTTTTCTGCTGCAGATAAACAGCGCTTAACAGCAGCTTACCTTCATTCGATCACCAATGTTATTGTCCCAACTTATAAAAAACTTGGCGATTACCTGCAGAACGAGTATCTGCCAAAAAGCCGTACAACTTCCGGTTATTCATCTATGCCTGGTGGCCTGGTCTGGTACACTTATCTGGTAAAACAACAGACAACCACCAATAAAACACCTGAAGAAATTTATCAAACAGGTTTAAAAGAGGTGGCGCGGATTAAAGGCCAGATGGACAGTATTAGAAACCTGGTTGGCTTTAAAGGTGATTTAAAGGCTTTCTTTGAATACATGAAAACAGATAAAAAATTTATGCCCTATAAAACGCCGAAAGAAATTTTGGATGCTTTTGAGGATATCCACCAGCGCATGAAACCGAACCTGAAAAAAATGTTCGAGGTAGAGCCTAAAACTCCTTTCGAAATTCGCCAAACGGAAGCTTTTAGGGCAGCATCGGCCAGTGCGGAGTATAATCAGGGTTCGGCAGATGGCTCCCGCCCGGGAATATTTTATGTACCGATTTTAGATGCTACAAAATTTAATACAACTTCGGGTATGGAATCGCTTTTTCTTCATGAGGCCATCCCTGGTCACCACTACCAGATTTCTTTAACCCAGGAGAATAAATCTTTGCCTAATTTCCGCCGTTTTGGTGGTCATAATGCTTATGTAGAAGGCTGGGCATTGTATTGCGAATCGTTAGGCAAAGAACTTGGGCTATATCAGGATCCATACCAGCACATGGGCGCATTGGGAGATGAAATGCACCGCGCCATCCGGTTAGTAGTTGATGTGGCCATCCATACCAAAAATATGAGCCGTGAAAATGCCATTAAATATATGACAGATAACGAAGCCATTAGTACCGAAGGTGCCACTGCAGAAATTGAGCGTTATATGGGCATGCCTGCACAGGCGCTGGGCTACAAAACCGGAGCAATGAAAATACGGGAATTAAGGGCTAAATATGAAAAAGAACTGGGGCCGAAATTTAAACTCGCTGCTTTCCATACCGCGGTTTTAAAAGATGGATCGTTTCCATTATCTGTTTTTGAAACGAAAATGGATGCCTGGGCGGAGCGCCAGAAATAGAATAACTTGTCATTGCTTTTCCCGCAGATTCCGCGAATATCGCAGATGGAAAAATACTACTCTGCGTTAATCTTCTTAGATCTGCGGGAAAATTTAATATAGCCCATTTACCTTTCTCCAAATTGATTCAGATATATTTGAAGAATTAAAATTAACCAGTAACCCAAGTTTTAGGCCTGAGAGCTTTAAGTAAGTGAGCACTTGTTTGTGGTGTACAGGAGCAACGGTTTCTACAGACTTGATCTCGATAATAACCAGGTCATTTATTAGAAGATCTATGCGATAGCCTGCATTTAAGGTTATACCTTCAAAAATGATTGGTAGCCGTACTTGTTGTTTAACCTCTAGCCTTTTTCTGTTAAAACGTAAGAAAGTACTGTTTCGTAGGCAGATTCTAATAAACCAGGGCCTAGTGCATTATAAACTGTAAATATTGCTCCTCTTATTTTATAGGAAATGTCATTCTCATCCATAGTATAAAAATTAAATACTTATTCTAATTGAGGATGATTAATTAAAAGTACTATAATCTTATAAAAATCAAAATAACGAGGCTTGCCCATTAAAAAATAAATAATTCTGCGCTTATCTTCTTAAATCTGCGGGAAACTAACCAATTCTCTAAACCCTTTCCCTATTACTTTGTTAATTATTAAAATACCCTAATCATGGACAAAGAAAAATTAATACAAGAAGCTTATTTAGTTGCACATAAAATAGAAGAGAACGGCAATTTCCCGAATAATCCTGTTTTACCGTTGATGATTTATAAAGGGACTTTCAGGTTGCATCCCGATGATACGGATGAGGTGATCAGAAAGGTTTTTGCGCAGAATGGTTATACCAACTCATGGGTAGACGGTATTTTCGATTATCACCATTACCATAGCAATACGCATGAGGTGATGGGTGTTTTCTGTGGCAAGGCCGATGTACAGTTTGGCGGCGATCATGGTGTTTGTATCGAATTAGATAAAGGCGATGTCATCATCATTCCGGCAGGTGTGGCACACAAAAAATTAAACTCAAGCGATGATTTTACAGTAGTGGGTGCTTACCCAAACGGAGCCGATTACAATATGAAATATGGCGGGGCAGAAGAGCGGCC
>NZ_DJDT01000021.1 GCF_002432345.1 Pedobacter sp. UBA5917 | reverse complement strand
ATTTTTTATAAAAAAAATGTGGTCCGGAGAATATCACACCCGCCACACCACTGATAGCATTCCTCAAATCATGCAGATGTAGCAGGACGTTATTTGATAGCTTTCCGCATTCATCTATTATTATTAAATGCTTTCCCGGCGTGTTTTTTAAAAAATAAACTATACTCCGGATTAAGTTGTAGCTGTTTTTTTCTGTATGTATGTTTTTAAAACCCAGAACCCCTAAGAGTGCATTAAGAAAGACTTTTGGGGACATGGAAATCTCAATATTCATGTAATATACATTCTGGTGCTGATTAGCATAATATTCCAATGCTGTAGATTTGCCGAATCCGGTATCCCCAATTATTCCTATCATTCTTGAATACTTTTGAGATTCTTTACACAGTTGATTTATTGTACGAAATACGGACGTATCCAGAGTGAAGGACATATTGACTTCGCTAATTTTCTCATAATTGTAGTCGCTTAGTTTAAATTCGAAGTCCATTTTATATGATTTTTGCTGACCCTTTAATGTTCATGTTCGAATTTTTAGTTATTTGGATGACTGGCGTGTACTCCTCCAGTATAAACGAATCTTCAAGTTCTTTCGTTAAATCCTTATTATCGTATCCTGGAATAAGATTTTCTATCCCTTCTATTTTCATTACGCCAGATTTTGAAACTTTTGTAAGTTCTTTTCTCATGCGTCCAGTTTTGGTATTATAAATATGCCATTTTAGCTTATCCTCTTCTGAACGGTCTACAAAAGCTAACGGTAACGGCTCGTGTAACTTTAATATAAAAAGATAATCGCCAGCATATTCATTTTCATATACGAATACCTCATCTTTGTTATCATCAGAATACCTTACGAGCAGCTGCCTATCGAGATATTTTAAAAAGAAATCTTTCTGTTCCAAAAAAACCGGATACTGGTATATTGTTCCCTGATGGGAGAATTGAAAACCAGTTTTTTTTACATTCCAACTTTTTTCTTTGTAAGTTATCATTGGGATTAGATTTCCTGCAACAGTTATGGTATGCTTTGGATCGGTGTTCCTGAAAAGTTCATCAGGGGTTGAATCTTTGTATCGATAGGTAGTATTATATAATGATATCTGATCAACTAATAGTTTCTCCAATTGCATCAAGCTTCTAAGATTTGCCTTTTTTCTGGCTTGGATCAACAGGTCCCGGTTCGGCTTACCATCGCGATCACGGCTTAGAATGCCATCGCCAAGATATCCGGGTATTTTTTTCAGGTATAGTTCTGGAAAGATTTTAAAAAAATTTTCTATCTGTCCTTTATCCTGGGGAACCATTTTCGTATGACGCCTTACCTCTACACCGGCTAATTCTAATTTTCTAAAGAAATGTACGGCTCGCTCACTGTTTAAGGACGGCAAATTGTCCATAACTATTTCCCTGGGAAGGAAACCGTTTGCCTTAACTGAATTGATGATTATCTTTTCATAACTATCAAAAGATTCTGTATTCGAAAGGCAGCAGGCAACTATTTTCCGTGAAAAAACGTCAATAACCGCGACTAATACCATCAATTTCACTTCATTTTTATCTGTGAGACAGGGGATATTAAACCTGGTGCCATCAATCTGGTACACGTTTCCCGGCTCGGATGTTCCCAGGCGTTGGGGGTGCAGCATACGGTTCTCTACACCTTCTGTCCCTTCCCGCTGCAGGCACCTAGGTCCATACTCAGGATGATTTCTGATGAAAGTGATAATTTTGTTTAACGATACTGTTTCCAATCCCAATCTAACCCTTTCCGTGTTGATGTCACGGGTTATTTGCCGGAACCTGTATTTTGCTCCATTGCCAAAGGATGAGAGTATGAATTCTTCTTCTTCAGCAGAGAAAGCTTTGCATGCATTATTATTGTAGAAATTGGCATGAATGAACGATTTGGTGCCATGTTTGCAGAATTTGCGATACTTATTTCTAAAAAACATCAAACGAATTGGTGAAAAAAAATGGCTTCCTTGAATTTGTTAAGTCCTTACAATACTTGTAGTAAATAAAGAACCTTTCAAGATTGGTTAATGTCGGTACGTCCCTGAGGTATGAAAAAATTGCTGTACTCAGGGATATAGAGTGTAAACGTGGTAGCTCCAGGTTCACTTCTTTAGCTACCTCCATGATAAATTTATTACCCCGCAACTCTTTTTGCATTCTAAAATATATATCTGTTAATAGTCGATATCTTTCCTCGACAAAACCTGTTTCATCCATATATGCGGATATTAAGGTATTTTTGGAAGGGAAATGATATTTTGTCAAAAAGAAACTATTTACATTGTTTAAGTCGATCCAGTTCTCCTTGTTAATATATAAGGTTTCAGAAAGACTGGCATTTTCGGTGATCCATTCTTTTACCTCTTCACTTGGGATGCCAAAATATTCACTCAGATCTCTTTCTTTTATGTAAACCGATCTGATAAAATACAGAACCACAGGACCGCTTAAAGGTTGCTTTGGATAATGAGCTATTTTTCCCATGTTTTTGTTAAATTAGAATGTTCGTAATTCGAATTAATAGAAATAAAATTGCATTATTGAAAATTTTGATAAAGCTGAATCAGCCATTGAAATTTTAAAAAATGCTGATAGTGAGGCTAAATCGTTCATTTAAGAAATTTATGCTAACGCAATTGAAACCACAAGTATGCAACATCGTGAAATAGAAAAAGTAGAATTCGGGGAGAGACTAAAGATGTTTAGGTCAAAGAAAATGCTAAGCCAGGGTCAGCTAGCGAAAATGAGCGGAACTACCGTTTCCCAGATCTCCAGGTATGAAAACGGCCTCACTTTACCAAATGGATTAGTTCTCCAGAGATTATGTGACGCATTAAAAATAGGTTATTCGGAACTGACAGGTAACACAAATGATACGATAGTAACTACTGCCGACTTTGAAATAACGCTGCGTAAGGCCCTTGAACTTCCCCATGCAAACCTGATAACAATAAAAGATGTTATCGATAAGTTTATTGAAATTAACAATATCCGTACTTCATTATTAAAATAATCAATAGCGGCATTATCCACGTTTATTAAGTATGCCTATGAAAAGGATCCAGATTACTACAATGTTCTCAGGCTAATATCTCGAACGCCCCTTCCCTAGACTGTATTGGCGTCGCGGATGTATCTTATATAACGGTAACAGGTGGCAATAGGCAGTTTTAATCTTTTGGAAATCTCAGCTACCGAATATTTACCAGTGTTGTGAAGATCGCAGGCTGTTAACGCAATTTCTTTTTTTTCTGGGGTAAGCCCTTTCGGTCTACCGCCGTGTCGTCCCCTTGCCTTGGCAGCAGACAATCCTGCCTTCGTGCGCTCCCTAATAATTTCCCTTTCAAATTGCGATAAAGCAGCAAATAGGTTAAAAGTAAATCTACCTACTGCGGTAGTAGTATCAATATTATCATTAAGACTGACAAAGTTTACTCCATTTTTTTCGAATAACGATACGATTTCTATTAAATCTTTTATTGAACGTCCCAACCGGTCCAGCTTCCATACGATAACTTCATCACCTTTGCGGAGGTGATGCAATAGTTTTGATAATTCCGGCCGGTCAAGACTTTTGCCGGAAATCTTTTCCTTATATATATGTGTGCACCCATACTTTTCAAGTGCTTCCAGTTGAAGATCATAATTTTGATCTGAAGTACTCACTCGTGCATATCCAATCTTCATAATGCAAATTATCAATTACTCATTATCAAAAATAAAAATATATTTTGATTAATGAAATGGCTTTATGATAATTTTATTATTTTTTGAAAATAACGTTGATCTCCGTTAATAAGCACATTCGGAAAAAACAACCAAGTGATCATCTTTCTTTTAAATTTATCAAATAACGAACGTTTAATGGAATCGGTTGGCATTCGAATTTCGAAGCCTAGGAGAAAAAGAAATATCCCTAAAGTATCGGGTTAAAAAAAATATATGAGAATATTTGATACAAGTGCCCAATATGTAGGTCTGAGCAATAAGTACAAGTATAAAACTTAACACGGTTTATAATAAATTGTACTATGAATTTATATATGCCGATAACTGATAAATTTGGGGGCAGAAGCGAAAAGTAAGACGGTACTATTTAGTACTAATGAGGTTATTGTGAAAATGCAAAACCGTATTTAATATAGCTATTGTTGAAGTCCTTCAAATTGCCGCTTTTTAAACTGCCAAAAGCTTGTACGACTACTTTAGTAAGATATTTTCGGACGAAATATGATTATTTAAAAATTAGTGAAATAACTCAAATCTTATAATCAACATAATAAACCATTACTTTGGAAGAGACCAAAATATTGCTTTTCAGATTATCGGACATATCTTGACTGTCATCTGTTTTTAATCGCGAAGATTATGAATATATGCATTATTCGTTTTGTCAGTTATATGTGCATGCCAGGAATACTTCGTATTTATCTGATCTCTTAGGTTTTAACCTTAACTGTCGTCTGTTTTATTATGGCAACAAATATATCACTGAAGTGTATTAGATAACAATAAGGATTTCAAAAACATGATGTTAGTAAAATCTATACCTGATTTCATTAGTAAAATCAGGTATAAAAATAAATGTTCTGAATTTGACCATTATATTGTTGCCACAGATTATGAAGGTTAAAATTGTGACATCTTCCTGCTTTTAATAACACTTCTCCTCAGCTTACATCAATTTTATTATCAAGCTGTCATATACTAAGAATGCAATAGCGCCAACTATTGCATTCAAAATCAAAGATAAGGACAGATTAATTATTTTTACTGACGATTTGCGAAAAATAATCTTTTTCAAAACGCAATATTATATCTTTTATCTGTTGTGGTTTAAGAAAATCACACAATTTTATCTCGTAGTAACTTATTGTTTCAGGCACGTCTATATCCGGGTATAATGATCCTTTAGGCATCTTTTTCATTAAATAAGCAGTTTTAACCAACTTGGATTTATTTTTTTTGTCTAGCTCGGGAGAAAAACTGAAAGTGATATTCCGAAGCCTTTTATCATAAGTTCTAAATATAGTATCTGGCTCGCCTTGCGTTTTTTTTTCAGGGACATATTTTTCTATTTTCTCATGATCGGAACTATTCGAACTGAAGGGTTTTCCAAAGTCTAAACTAAAGTAGGACAGATTTTTTTTATCTAGCGAAGCTGTTTTAAGTACACTATCAATTTCGACACGATCTATCAGATTGTTTATTTCATTTTTTTTAAAGGAATACTGCAGTCCCAAATGTTCCGTAGTTTTAAAAACTGACAGTTGATATGAGCTATCAACTGCCACGACTTCCTGATCATTTTTTCCCAATGTTTTTCTAAATGTGGTGGCCACTACCGGCATCATATAAAAACTATATGTTGAGTCGATATAGATGAAAGTATGCTTATCAAAGCTGACGATTTTATTAACATCTTTATTGAAAAATTCTCCATGAGATATTACCGTAAACATCTGTCCTTGCGAATTTCGCATAACAGGATTACAGCCTGCTAAGAGGATTGTTGCAGTAATTATGACGCACAGTTTCATTTATTGTGTTTTTTCCCAACTTGTATTCCATGAACAAAAAGAAGTTAGCAGATCCGATTTGAAAGGTGGAACTTTCGGTACATTTGTAACATTATATTGTAACTGATATTTAACCTCCATTGTTCCAAAACCACCAACATGAATCATATCATAACTTGGTTGAAACCGTTGCGAATCTTGAATAACATTAACTTCGCCCAAGGCCCAAAAGCCGGTTTGATAAGCTAGCTGATGTGTAAGGCCATACCATGTGCGTCCACCATTTTGAACCTTTACTATACCTCTTTCCTGACTTTTACAGCTCCAGGTCACACCGTCATGATAAGTCCAGGTTAAAGTTGCTCTCTTAAAAATATCCGCACCGTTGACTTCCTCTTCTTCACTGGTAGGACCATCATAGTAACTCACTGGTCTACCCGTATTATAAAGAATCACCGGTTCTTCTCCGTAAGGGGGATTTCCGTTACCACCCGAACCACTTCCCGAACCACTTCCCGAACCACCTCCGGAAGTTGACGGACATGTCGTTCCCAAATAGGTTCTTGTAAGTTTGATCAGGCAACCATCCGAATAAGAATATTCGACACCTACCTGTACAGTACCGCCTTCACAATATGAGGCTGGAAAATTCCTATTTTCCACAACCGGCTCTGGGCATTCACTTGCAGACATACTTTTCGAAGGTTTCATACTCATAAGTTTCCCTCTTGTATTCGCAGTTGTTAAATCTAACTTGATTTCTTTCACACTCTTCGAAGAAAACCATAATGTTTTTGAACCAATTTTTCCATTTTCAAATGTGGTATTTTTTAGAAAAGCATAATTTACATCATACCTGATTATAGCACCATTAAAATTACCGATGGTTTTCTGTTCAAAGTTTTTAAGTAGGAAATCAAGATTATCTTCTACTTTATAGTCTGAACCCAAAAACTCGACAATTTCACCATTCGAAATTTCGCTTTTAGATGTGGTAAAAATAAAAAAGCGTCGTATGCGATACTTCTCATCTGCTATATAATGTTCAGGTGCCGGAACTATTAGCAATTCTTTCCTATCTTTTGAAGATACCGTCCAGGCATCGTCCCAGAGTGGTTTCAAAACAGAATTTTTGCTTTGCAGATGCTGCAACCGCCATATTTTAGCATTCTCTAATAGTGATGATGAAGCCGCTTCCCGACCGTTCACCAGCAAACTGATATCTTTCCGGCATGCGAAAAGAAAAAGGCACAGCCCCATAATGAGAGCGAGTGCTACAAGTGTGTTTTTTTTCATTGTAGATTGGTTAGATAAACCGAATATAAAAATAATAACTTAATAACCAATATAATAAATCAATTTGTATGGATATCAGCCTGCCACAAATAAAATTCCGGCAATTTACACCTGTCCAGGAAGTAATAGTTTTCTGCGATATAAAGATTGATTGAAAGCAAGATAAAAATCAGCACAAAGGCAATTAACAAAAGAATATCCTGTTTTTTCATCTATTGTAAGTCTTATAATCGGACCGTAATTCGATCGTATGTTTCAGTCTTTCTTTTAATTTAGATGCATCACGCCAAACTAAAACATAACTTTGTGCTGTTCCTATAAGGAAAAAAAAGTAAATTCCTCCAAGGATTGTAGCAAACACTGATACTACCCGACCAGCTTCTGAAATTTTAAGAAATAAAAGAGTTATCAGCAGACATAGACCTATAGACGAAAGATAGCCATAACGGTCAGCAATAACAGAAAAACGCGCCAGGGATACTGCATTGCTTACCAAAACAATATGAATAAAAAAGAATGAGATGCAGAAAAGCCATATTTTATTTTTAAGATAGCGCCACAGTAATATGACTATGAGCGGTATAAAAATCGTATGAACCCACATCCAGACAGGAACATTATCAGTCTTTTCAAATGGAAAAGGATAAAGATAGGAAAGGTTAACAGGAAAGAGTATTTTAGTAAAATATTCAGTAACTGAATAGAAAAACAAAGGAACGCGCTGTATTAAACTATAAAACTCGCGACTGTCGACCTGTTGAGAGTCCAAAGTTGCAACACCCATAAGAACTGAAAGGATTATGATCGGGAGCTTCTCTAGCCAGACAAGCCTGTTATTCATATTCCGTCCGTATAAATAGTCGAGAATTATAAGAAAAATTGGCATCGTAACCGCCTGTTCTTTCGCCCCGAATGAAAGCAAAAGACATATTAGCACCAAATAATAAAACCCTTGTCTACCGGTTTTGACATACTTGCGGTAGAATCCTAACGCCAACAGATAGAACATTGCATAAATCAATACTTTGGATGCAGCTATCCAGGAGACCGGCTCAACATTAATTGGCAGTATGGCAAAAAGAGATGCCGAAATAAATGCAGCCATTTTGTTTCTGGGGACATTATCCGAATAAATATCATATAATAGTTGATAAAGAAAAAAATATATAAGCACACAGTTGATACAATGGATTACTGCACTTAAAATATGATAATATCCGGGAGAATACCCAAAAATTGAATATATTAAAGTATAATATAGCTGATTTACGGGTGCATACTGTCCATAATAGAATTCTGTAAATATAGCTATTAGATTTTTAAGTGAAAACCCGTCCTGCGTATAGTGGTTTGTAACAAACCACTGATCATCCCAACCTATCAGGAACTCAAAACCGATGACAGGCCAGTAGACATAAGCAATCAATACAAATATGGCGGTTGGATATATAAAGCCGCTGCTTATTTTACTTTTCATAATGTAGGTTACAAAGCTCCAATATATGAAAATCCCCAAACTTCTGTAGAACCTTAAAAATTATCGAATTGGTTTTTGAAGAAAAGGATTATCTTGGTTTAATTATTAAAGCTATGTTATCCGCTAAGACCTTTATTTCTGCCACAATTATATATATATTGATATTCGGCATTGTGGGATATTTTACATCACACTCCCTAAAAGCAGATATTAAGCAGGCTAATGGAACCGCGTATGAAGCAATATTACCTTTTAAATCAAAAAACGCTGGAGAAATTGGTAAATATAGTTATACCATTAAGATAAAAGCTCATCCTTTAATGTCCGGTAACTTTCAGATTATTGCTGATGACTGTATTGACGATATCTGGGTCAACGGGAAAAAATTGCATGGTCTGATCAATAAAGAAAAGGCTTGTGATACCAAAAATGGAATTGATATACATATAGGAAAATATCTCTATCTGGGCGCTAATGAGATAACGGTCGATACTTACAACACAGGAGGCCAGTTCGGATTACAATTTGTTGACACCAGCTTTTATACAGGATATCAAATATTTATACCCCTGCTTTGTTGCTTTGTCTTTCTGTTATTTAAGGTGCCCTGCAAAAAGTTTATCTCGAATAAGATTAACTTAATAACAATGAAAAAGACCTGGATTATTAACTCCGTTCCTTTTTTCACTTTAATATTCCTATATGTTGTCGGAATGTTCATCAAGGATAATAGTGCTTATCGGTGGATTTTCATTTGGGGTGTCGCAGGCTCTGTTGCTCTTCCATGTTTTTATTCAATATATCGTAAAAGTATATCACCAAAATTTACCCTTTGCATTCTTTTTATATGCCTTGCCCTCTGTGCATCGTTCATTAGTTATCATTTTTATGATGAGTACTCATATGATGTAGAAGGTCATATCCAGTATATCCAATATATCATTGAAGCAGGCCATAGTCCGAATCCGGCTGGTGGCTGGTTATTTTACCACCCCTCACTCTATTACAGGAGTGCCGCAATTTTTTGGCAAATAGCCAATTATAACCGAAATCTTAATTATGAAGAGTTTCTAAAGCTTATGCAGGGGTTCACTTTTACATTATTCATATTATACTGTTATTTTTCAATTAGAACAATAGATTCCTTTTATGAGGCAATCTCGCAAAAAAATGAAAAGAACCGTAGAAGCAATTCTTATCGGTTAACTGTTGTACTTTTCCTTCTATGGCCGGCCAATTCAATATTTTCTGGCAGAATAGGAAATGATATAATGTTTGAATTGCTATATGCGATAACTTTCTATGCCATTGTAAAGTGGTGGCTTTCACAAAAAATTTCCCATTTTTTGCTAATCCTCATCTGTTCTTCGCTTGCAGTGTGGACAAAAAGCAATGGGTTTATTTTATTCGGGGTTATTGGGACTCTTCTACCAATAGGCTACATACTGGATAAATCGAAAGTTAAGAACAGGTGGTATCTTCAAAAAACAGTGGCCTTGACTACGTTTCTGTTAGTAATAACCTATCTAGCGGCATCTGATAAGTTTTCGAGGGGGTATACCATTCCAGATACACCGCTGATTGTATCTAATGCTGCAGGTCTAGGGCAGGAATTACGGATTGAGAACAATTTTGGTACTTACCTTACATTCGACCCAGTCAAATTTGTATGTATCCCTTATACAAGCGCTATTGATCCACTACGCGGAAGGGATAACTTTTGGCACTTTCTGTTAAAAACAAGCCTCGTAGGAGAATTTACAGAAGGTTCCCCTATTTTAGGTGTTGTCGCCAGTATTTTAAGTCTATTGCTGTTATTCCTATTGCCAATTTTTTTTACCGGCTTAGTGTTTTCTTTAAAGTCTTCAAGAACAGGTCTCCCCATTATTGCTTCTATTTTGCTACTGGTCACTTCAATGATCATTTTCAGGTTATCTTATCCTTTTTCCTGCTCAAATGACTTCAGGTACATTTATCCTGCAATATTACCGTTTTGTATGCTGGTTGGAAGGGGACATGACTTTTTAAAAGGTTGGTGGCGCTGGAAAGAATTTTCCATGGGATCTGTAATAATTTTTACTTTAACGGCAACACTTTACCAAATCCTGAATATCCTAAAATATTAAGCTATATTCAATGGTAATTTATGAAATTTCAAAAAATAATTTTCCCGAATCTAAAAGCGCAGTTAAATCCGGATTTTTCCGAAAATCATTTCTTTTTCGCTTTTGTAGTTTTATTCTATTTTGCTGTCGCTTATTTTAGCTCAGGTTATCATCATCCTGATGAGCACTTTCAGATCATTGAGTTTGCAAACTATAAATTGGGAAGAAATTCCCAGGCAGACCTTGCATGGGAATATCAGGCTAGGATAAGACCTGTCCTTCAGCCTGTATTTTGTCTGATCATATTTAAGATATGTAGTTTGTCCGGGATTGAAGATCCTTATATTCTTGCGTTTGTGTTAAGGCTTATATCTGTAGTAATAAGTGTTTACATAATCCGATATTTTATCAACTCAGTGAATAACACTATTGATAGGAGCTACCGGAATATATTTGTGGTATTATCCTATTTCCTGTGGTTTATTCCTTACATAAACGCGCGGTTTTCTTCGGAAAGCTGGTCCGGAATTTTCTTTTTATTAGGCCTGGCAATAACCTTGCGAAAAAAGCATGGGGAATGGGGATTTCAGGATGTCGCGCTTGGAGCGGTTCTTGGAATATCGATTCTTTTTAGGTTTCAGGCAGCAATTATGGTATTTGGTTTATTATCATGGATGTTGGTAGTCGGGGAAAGGCCAGTGAAGAGATTGGTAGCTTGCGTTTTGGCAATGTTTATGATCTTATTCTTCGGAATATTGTTGGATTCTTGGTTTTACGGTGATCTTCAGGTCACTGCATACAATTACGCCTATATAAATCTGGTAAAAGACGTGGCCTCGCAGTTTGGCACCTCCCCCTGGTATGAGATTCTTTACTACATTTTTTATTCTACAGGACCAATGGGATGCCTTATAATAATATCATATATCTTAATACTAATATATCAGCCTAAACATTTTCTAATATGGATAACCTTTCCATTCCTTCTTGTACATACAATCATTGCACATAAGGAGCTTAGGTTTTTGTTTCCGCTCGCAAATCTGGTTCCCATATTTTTGATAACCGGTGTACAACTTTTACATAACAGTTTTTTCCCGTGGAAAAGATTTTTGACCATGTTTGCTATTGCGTTCTCGATAATTAATGTGATCGCGCTGTATGGTGCATGTTTCAGAGGGGCCGGTAATGCACAGGTGTCAGTTGGTGAGTTTATACATAAACGTTACCCTGGCAAGCAAGTTAATATTATATGTGTGAATGGTGCAAATCCCTTTGTAGATTGGGCTAGTCCTAAAGACACATTTTATTCTCACCCGAACATTTCAAGAACGGATATAATAACCATCTGGGGTAGAAAACCACTCAACAGATTAAAAGGGTTCACAAATCTCCTGATAATTAAAGGGGAAGATATTACCGGCCCGAAAACTGAGGAATTGCTCCGGAAAAAAAGGCTCAAACTTGTATACCGGAATTTCGACACTATTCAAGGGCTAATCGGTGATTTTTATAGCAAAGGGTTTAAGCAGGATATTACATTTATCTACGAACTATAGGTTTTATTTTTTGATAAAAATAATAAAACCTCCTTTTTCTCCTCGGTAATCTAGATATGCAGATTTGTTAGGATCTTCGCTCCATGGAGAGATCAATTTATAAAATAAGATCGGTTGTTCAATGAAATATCTGTCGCTAGCGTATTCTATATTTCCTATGTTGTGTTTAGAGAGGGAATCCACTAGATTTTTTTTCGGAAGAAAATGCCCGGATGTTTCAATCTGCTTGTTGCCGATCATCACCCGGTTAACTATATAGCTTTTTGGACCTATAGAAAATATTTGTATGATAATAAAAGCATTGATGCTAAATGAAATCAAAATGATTAGGAGTATGAAATTCTTTATCCTGCTTTTAAAAATTTTTATTGATAGATATCCAAAGATTAAAATAAATAGAATGAGATAGTACCTAATAGAATTGTTTGTGGTAAACAAGTTAAAAGTAATGATGTGCGCAGTTATAATGAATGCTGGTATACTCCCTTTACTTTTTGTGACGAGGTCTTTCAAAATAAAATAAAGCGAGGATATCCCAAAAAAAATACCGGTTATAGTTAAAACTAATTTAAAAGCATTACTTGGCCTATACGAATATATACTCGAAAACACTTTATAGTTTGAAAAAACATCAATCAGTGCAAGGCCATGGTAATAAAAAAAAAGAGGAACTCCAAATATTACAAATATCAGGAGTACCGGTCTAGGTATTTTGAAGGCTACCTTAAAATTCTGTTCTAGAAATTTCCTGAGAATAAACCCTTCAGACAAAATAGCCAAAAGAGCTATTGGAATGCTTATCCATAAAAATTTAACATCAAATAGCTCGCTGAAATATTTTGCAGTCAGAATAAATATGAAGCAATTTATTAAGTTAACAATTAAAACAGGTAAGATTTGCGAATAATCTGTACTCTTATTGAATTTCTGCCATGCAATCAAGCCTAACAACGCCGAAAGTGAAAAACTCGCAAATATCACATGATTATAAGTTCCCACGAAGTTAATTATTAGGAAAATTATAATCCAACCTAACCTATTAGCTAGGTGGCTACTAATTATTTTTCCCAATATGCATATGGATAGCGCAACCATCAACATAGTGAAAGTATTAACTTCCCAAGCAATCCTGGGAAAAACCAGATAGATACTGGATTGGCCAAGGAGCATTAAAAATATAATAGGAATATATCTATTGTAGTTAAAGAGCATCTTTGTCATTAAGGCGATTCCAATAACATTAAATAATACGCCAAAAAACCTCAACTGTGCAACACCGGTACCAAATAAAGAGAAAGATAAAAATGCAATTAGAGGCTGAAGTACTCCAGTATAGTGGTTCATACCAAAAATGGTTTTCACCTCGTGACTTTTATAAGAATAACCTAATAAGCCCACCCAGGCCTCATCGCCATGAAGACCTGGCAATGTATCCAATTTGAATCCCCAGATGAATATCAGGTAGCAAAATAGTAGTATATATGCGATGAATATTTGGACCGGTATTTTTTTAAAGAAATACGTAACATAGATAGTTATTTTACGAATCATGTTAAAAGGATTTACTTAAATATACTGTTCCTGAGGGCTTAAAAATATTGATGCAAACTAAAAAATCTGAAATAAATTTCATGCTTGGTTATTTTTTAGAAGATTATAAGATCTGATTATTTCAATAATAGCTTTGGAAAGTTAGCATTTTAATCCATATTTTAGTCAGATTACCAATCTAACCATCTATGTGTGAAAACATCAAAAAAATCAGACTAGTTACATTTATCTTGCGGTCATTAAAGCAATATGTATGTTTCAGGCCAATTGAAGCTGGAATTGTCAAAAATGATAGCGTAAATCATACGAAAAGCTTTAAAGTTATGCTATCATCGAAATTAGCTTATGGAGAACTTTTTTGATGGCGACGAAACAAAAGGTAATTATTATAGGAGCAGGGCCAGGAGGGCTCACTGCAGGTTTAGAACTGTTGGTCAGATCCGGCATGGAAGTAGTCATCCTTGAAGGAAGTGATGAAATAGGTGGAATCTCCAGAACTGTTAATTTTAAAGGAAACCGTATAGATATTGGAGGACATAGGTTTTTTTCAAAATCCCAAAGGGTTTTGGAATGGTGGTCAAAAATTCTCCCTACAGATCTTCAATCACTTGATGAAACGGACGAAAAGTTGCTACAAAAGGCAGATATGCAGATTCAAACTTTCGGCCAACCAGATAAAACAATGCTACTCAGGAATAGGGTTTCAAGGATATTTTATAAACGTAAATTCTTCGACTACCCGATCAACCTAAATTTTGCAACGTTAAAAAAACTCGGGGCAAAACAGATATTGAAAATAGGTTTGTCATACTGCTTTATCCGCGCATTCCCAATAAAAGTAGAGATATCATTAGAGGATTTTTTAATCAACAGATTTGGAAGAGTGCTCTATCAGACTTTTTTTAAAGATTATACTGAAAAAGTCTGGGGTATTTCGTGTAAGGAGATAAAACCTGAATGGGGTGCACAAAGGATAAAAGGGCTTTCTATTTCAAAAGCTTTAAAACACTACTTCTCGCAATTGTCAAAAAAAAATGGGATAACCGATGTTAAGAAAATAGAGACAAGCCTTATTGAGAAGTTTATGTATCCGAAATTTGGTCCTGGACAATTATGGGAAGAAGTAGCTCAAAAAATTGAAAAGAAAGGTGGGAAAATCCATTTTGCATCGAATGTATCAAAGATTGATTGGAAATCGGAAAACGCTGTTGAAGTTACAGTCCAGGAAAATCTAAATAGTCCTAAAATAGTATATAAAGGGAACTACCTAATTTCTACAATGCCTGTTAAAGATCTTATTGCCAGCATGGATAATAGTGTTCCTGATAACGTTAAATTGGTTGCAAAGGGACTGGAATACAGAGATTTTATTACGGTTGGGGTATTGCTTAAAAACTTAAAGATTGAGGAAGAAAATCGTAAAGCAATTTCAACAGATTATAATCGTCTTATTTCTGATAATTGGATTTATATTCAGGAAAACGATGTTAAGCTTGGAAGGTTACAGATTTTTAATAATTGGAGTCCATTCATGGTCTCCGATAAAAAAAACGTTTGGATTGGAATGGAATATTTCTGTAATGAAGGCGACTCACTTTGGAATTTAGATAAAGAAAAATTTATTGACTTCGCATTGAAGGAATTGGTCAAGCTAAAATTTATCGAGATGGAGGATGTCCTGGATACAACCGTAATAAAAGTTCCAAAAGCTTACCCAGCTTATTTTGGTTCGTACCACAATTTTGATATAATCAGAGATTTTACAGATAGATTCCACAAAATGTTTTTAATCGGGAGAAATGGGATGCATAAATATAATAACCAAGATCATTCAATGCTCACTGCAATGGTCGCAGTAGATAATATCATGTCGGGTGAGACAAGGAAAGATAATATCTGGGAAGTCAATACAGAAGCAGATTATCATGAATCTAAAAAAACTGATTCATGACAATGTTGAACAGAAATCTTTTGCGAGGGATGGAAAATTATTTGTTCAAATTTGTGTCAAAAACAAGGCTAACATCTAGCTCCGGTGATTGTGACTGGTCGGATTTAGGAAAATTCAATTGTAAATATATGGAGCTGGGTTTATTTAGGATATTAATGGGAGTTACATCGGGACAAAAAAATACTCTTTTATGAAAATACTCAAACCCGCGCCCTGTAGTTCTATAAAAAATGAAATAAAAAGAATATGGTTCATAATGTCACAGAACAGCTAGCCCGTTACCCCCATCAGGATCCTCTAGGGTTTGAACAAATTTTGGTCATTGAAAATTACAATCTGATTTTCAATAATTTGTTAAAAGCCTATGGCCGTCTGATGTACATAAAACGGTTTTCTCCAGAATCGTCCCTGGGAAAATTAATAAACACCAATTACTGCGTATCCAGACGGAGAGAAATTTTAGCAATAAAAAATAACTTTTATCACTGTAGTTTTGCAACAATGCTGCGCATTTCACCAAAACTAACCACCCGATTTCGGGCCAAACTGGCCGCTAATTTGATTGCCGGACTATAGTATAAATTGTTCACTTCCCTTCGAACAAATACTGAAGCGACTTTCAATTTTCTCCTCAAACCGTAGCTTCCCTTTGACCTACTTCCTAAGATATTCACTTTACAGCTAACAAAGTCAACGAGAGGGCTAACAAGCTCCCAGAAGCGCTGAAACCGTTTAGATGACGAGTGATAGGCACGCAGCTCCACAAATGAACCTAAGGCTTCCTTATCTCATCCAGGTAAGAAGTTAACTGAAAAAGCTGTGCTTAAAAAGACTGACCAGGGGATCAGCGCGGCCAGCTTGGCCCGAAACGGGCGGCCAGCTTGCAGCGAAACAGGGTGTCAGCTTAAACGCGAAACACGCGGCCACTTTCGTCGAAATACCCAGCTAAACGTCTAAGCTCAACTATACCTAAGAATCGTGAGAAAGAATATGTGATAGGTGACAACCAAAATGGAGGTATTGAAAGATTTAAAAAAGAACAACACGGGAAAAAATTGAACGAGTGCGCGATTTTAGGCTTTGTAGAAGATCAAGAATTTGTGGAATGGTTGTCTAAAATAAACAATTGGATTATTGAACTTTCAAAAAGCGATGGCTGGGATTCGGATGAGCAATTAATCAATTTTACTAGCTACAATCAATGGGCTGATGCTTTTTCAAGAGTGAAACGCCAAGCTGATTTTCTTAATTTATACCATTTTTGGATTAACATCAACTGATAATGTTAGATATCCAATTGCCTTCACTTTTATACAGATTTTACATTTATTATATCATCACCCCACTACTTCATTAATGAAGTTGAGGGTAATTGTCAAAAGACATCATGAGCACAATTTGTTTTTAACAAAAATCATAATTTGAATTGAACAGATCATTACCTTCGATCTGAAATAAATACAGAAGTTTGGATTTTCCATGTAAAATTAACATAAATTTAATTTGTACCGTTTTGGTTTTTGGTATAAATTTTGTATTATTGCTTAAATAGATAGGTTTTTTATCATGAGCAAAGAAATATTAGAATTTTCTGTACAGGTAGATGAGAAATTTGACCTAAAATTTAACTGGCTGGATGGCTTTTGGGGAGCTGCGTTTAAATTTTTTGGAAAATAATTTTTAGAATTGAATTTTTTGTAACGGACAATCTTAGTTCGAACGAGGTAGTATTGACTAATTTTTTTTAACCTTCAACCTTTCCGTCCTCTACCTTTCAGCCTTATTCAGGTAAATTATTTATACTCATTCTTACTTTTCCCTTTCAGCTTTAGTCTTTCACCTTTTACCGCTATATTTGCAAAATAATGAGTAGAAGAAAACCTGGTACGGTAACGATAGTTCCGAACGTACACATAATCGATATTGCTGAAGAAGGAAAAGGTGTTGGTAAGGCCGATGAGTTGGTGATTTTTGTTGATAAGGCTGTTCCCGGCGATGTGGTAGATGCGCGCCTGACCAAAAAGAAAAAGAATTTTGCTGAAGCCATAATCGAGCAGTTGCACGAAAAATCAGCATTGCGTACCGATCCTTTCTGTCCTCATTTCGGAACCTGTGGCGGTTGTAAATGGCAGCACATGGGTTACGATTCCCAATTAAAATTTAAACAAAAAAATGTTGAGGCTGCTTTACAGCGTCTCGGCAAAATAGATACCTCAGGTACGGAGCCTATTTTAGGTTCTGCAAAAAACAGATACTACCGCAATAAACTCGAATTTACTTTTTCGAACAAACGCTGGTTAGAAAAAACCGATGTAGAGCGCGATGAAGATTTCGATATGAATGCCCTGGGTTTTCACGTACCATTACGTTTCGATAAAATTCTGGACATCGAACATTGTTACCTTCAGGACGAACCTTCTAATTCGATCAGAAATGCCGTTCGGAAATATGCATTGGAAAATGGCTTGTCGTTTTACGATCTGCGTAACCACGAAGGTGTATTACGTAACCTCATTATCCGTACCTCCACTACTGGCGAAGTAATGGTTGCTGTAGTTTTTGCCTACCCTGAACAGGCACAGGTTGACGGCTTAATGGAATTCCTTAAAAATGGATTTCTGGAGATTACCTCATTGTTATACATTGTAAACCAAAAGAAAAACGATACTATTTTTGATCAGGATGTGGTGGTATTCTCCGGCCGCGATCATATTTTTGAAGAAATGGATGGTATCCGTTTTAAAATCGGGGTAAAATCTTTTTACCAGACCAATTCTGAACAAGCTTTCGAACTTTATAAAATTACAAGGGATTTTGCTGGTTTTAAAGGCGATGAACTGGTATACGATTTGTATACAGGCGCCGGAACCATAGCAAATTTTGTTGCGAAAAATGTAAAACAGGTAGTAGGGGTAGAGTATGTACCAACCGCTATAGAAGATGCCAAATTTAACTCCGAGCTGAACGGGATCGATAACACGATTTTTTATGCAGGTGATATGAAAGATATCCTTACCTCAGAATTTATTCTGGTGCATGGTAAACCAGATGTGGTAATTACCGACCCGCCGCGTGCAGGTATGCATGCCGATGTTGTACAGCGCTTGTTGGAAATGGAATCGGAAAAGATTGTTTATGTAAGCTGTAATGCGGCTACGCAGGCACGTGATCTGGAGCTGTTAAAAGAAAAATACGATGTTGTGCGCATTAAACCGGTTGACATGTTTCCACACACGCAGCATGTAGAGAATGTAGTACTATTAAGGTTTAAGGCATAAGGCGAAAGGTTTAAGGCTTAAACTCAATATGTAAAACCTTACACCCTAAACCCTAAACCTTTTACCTAATTTCAAGCAACAAAAAAATGGATAGAGAAGAATTATTGCACGCAACACCGGAAGATAGCGGAGAACCACAAAAGAAACAGGAAAGTCCGCTGGTAAGTTTGGAAAAAGACTTGGCGTTTTATGCTGATGCAGTTAAAGAAGTTGCCATCGAAATTATGGTTGAAGGTATTTCGGCCTACCCGATTTTTATTGCACACCAGCACGAGGTAAACATCGGCGAAATGATCCTGAATAAAGAAGAACTCAATACCGAATGGACCATCCAGGCCTCCACTTTGGAAGAATTTGTAGAAAAAGGGATTATCAATAAAGAGAAAAAAGAATCTTTTTTAAAGGTTTACAAAAAGCCTGAAGATTTTATGTGCGTGTTCGTAATTGTTCCAGAGGGGGCCAATTTTATTTATTATCCGTATAAAAAAGGTAGAGGGTAAGTATTTGATTACTTACTCCTTTGCGAAATAAAGATCTTTAATTCTTTCGTGGTCAAGTACAAAGCCAGTTAATTTTTCATTATTGTACTTAAAAGTGATATACATATCGCAGCCGATAAGTAAATATCTGTTTTTTTCTTTTAGGGCTACCAGTTCAATTTTGTATTGATGGGCCGGATTGTTCATTAGCAGGTATAAATTTTCATTTTCTTTCATAATTAAATAGTGGGCATTCATTTCGGGGCTGTAAAAACTCATTTTATTGCCCTGAAAATCCATTAAGGCCATTTTAACAGTTGTTCTTGTTGCTTTTTTTGAACTTCCATTCTGCACAATTTTCAATTGATCGGCCTTACCGTTTGCAACTGATTTAAATTGGAAAGTAATATCGTTACCCTTATCTATATAGAAAAGTGAGTCATTTAATGATCTGATCGGGTAATTAGTGTCATTCCATTTTTGAAATAACATGATCTGATTCCCAAGGGTTGTTACCTGAAATATTTTACTGCTATCGTTGTCGAATCTATATGATCCGGTTATTGCTGAGGTATCTATTTTTATTGTTTTTATGGGCAGGATGTCGCCATCGTTTTCCGGTTTTTTAGGATCAGCAGTTGCCGGATATATTTCGTCGAATATTTTACCTGAAATAAGTTCGGGTTTAGCATTATCGTTGTTCGAAAATACAACAATTCCGAGGTCTTTCTCTGGCAAATACCACATCGCGGTATGATATCCTGATAGATCTCCCCCATGCTCCGTTAATCTTTTATTTTTGTAGGTTTTAAATTCCAGTCCGCCTCCATAGCCTGTAGGCTCCCCATCATCTGTTTTATTGTTAGTAAGCATGTTTTTCCACACTTTTTCGCCTAATTGGTGATGGTTCTTCATCTCCTTAAACCAATGGTCCCAATCTGTAACCCTACTATAGATATTTCCTTGCCCGATAACATCGCTTTCAACCGTAATTTTTTCAAAACCTGTACCTTTTGATACATAACCATTTGCCTTTCCCTTAACCTGATGTGTATGCGAATAGTTGGTGTTAGTCATTTTTAGTGGATCGAATATGTATTGTTTAGAAAATGCGATCAGATCCTTGCCTGAGATTTTCTTAACAATCAACGAAAGCAGGAAATACCCTGAATTGGTATAACTGAATTGGCTTCCGGCTTTAAAATTTAATCTTTTTTGCCTGATCAGCATCTCGTAAGCTAGGGTTTCGGTAACTTTTGCATTATCATCAAATGTCCTTAAGCCGATCAGGGAATCATAATCCCTCAACCCGCTTTGGTGATTGATAAGGTGGGCGATGGTGATGCTATCCGCATATTTCGGCCAGCCTTTGAAGTATTTTGATAATTTATCGGTGGTTTTAAGCTTACCCTGTTCTGCTAATATATAAATGCAGGCGGCTGTAAACTCTTTTGATGTTGAACCAATGTTAAACGGCGTTTCAGGGGTGTTTTTTCTTTTGGTTGCCATATCGGCCAAGCCAAATCCATTTTTATAAATAAATTTTCCGTTTTTAACAATCCCTACAGAAAAGCCAGGTTCATTGGGGGTTACAATTTCTGATAATAAGCTGTCGATTTTTTTTGAGAGTGCGTTTTGTCCATACGTAACAGTGCTTAGCAAAAACGAAGTGAGGAGGAGAGTGGAGAATTTACTTTTCATATGGTTTAAATGTATGATTATAGACGATAGATAACATTGAACAGTTGCATTCCCATAAATTTTAAATAAAAAACGCCGTTTTGCATCCACAAAACGGCGAGTTATTATTAACTAAACTAAAGTTCTTAATTTACGTGGTGCACATCACCACTTTTCGAATTAGATGTCTTTTTAAGTGAGGCATTTCCTTTATAATTTACATCGCCACCACCACTAGCTGCAGCCTCAAGGCCTTTATTTACATAAATACTTACGTCGGATCCACCAGAAGCCTGAACTTTTGCATATTCGGTAATTAATCCATAGGCATCAATATCGCTTCCGCCGCTTGACTGGATAGTCATGTTTTCGGCCTTGCCTTTCAGATCAAGATCACTGCCACCGCTCGATTGGATTGATAAATCATTACAGATTACTGTTAATTTTAAATCTGAACCACCGGAAGAACGGATGGCAAGCTTATCGGTTTTGATCTGGTTCTGTGTAAAAACATCCGATCCGCCTGATGCTGCAAGTGTATTTAAGGTTTTAAAATTTACATAAGCTTTAATTACACGGTTTTTGAAAACACCGCTCCATTTAAAGCCATCTTTAAATTTGATGTTGATATTTTCGCCATTCTGTTCAACAACAATATCCTTTAAGGTTTCAGCATCTGATTTTATGCTTACGCTCTCGCTATTGCCCTGGGTTAAGTATAAATCTATCCCGCTGCTTACACCTATGCTGTTGAAGTTTTTTACACTATAGTTTTTGGTTTCCTGTGCCTTGCTCATGTAGCTGGTAACCACTATAAATAAAAAAAAAGATAATTTGATAAGGTTTTTCATAATTGCATTTTGTTAATGATTCTGAAATATCTTTTTGCGGATGTTCGCAGAAAGGTATATCATGATTCTGTGTTTTGGTTATTCATTAGACGCATCTCTAGCCGAAACGTTGCAAACAATCGAAATTATTTTTCAAATAGTTTGAATTTCATCCTTAAAATCGTTCTTTTTGTATTCAATCCTTTTTATACAATGGCATCGCAATTACTTATTCTTAACAAGAAACAGATTCAGCAGAAAATAGACCGCATCGCTTATCAGATTTTGGAAGACAACCTGAACGAAAAAGAAATTGTTTTGGCCGGTATCTGGGACCGTGGGTATAAGTTGGCTTTGAGGTTGGAAAAGGTACTTAAAAAAATCTCAGGCTTTAAAATAACCCTGCTGCGCATCGATTTGCAAAAAGAAAGCAGCAAACTGGTTGCCTCAACTGATTTAGACGAAAGCCATTGGAAAAATAAAGTGATCATTATTGTTGATGATGTGCTGAACAGTGGTAAAACGCTTGCCTACGGGTTAGGTGTTTTCTTAAATACCCCGCATAAAAAAATCCGTACTGTAGTTTTGGTAGACCGTAGCCATAAAATTTTCCCGATTGCAACCGATTTTGTAGGTCTCGAACTGGCCACTATCCTAAAAGAACATGTTGATGTGGTAATGGATGTGGAAGGCGAGGAAGACAGGGTTTATTTGAGCTAGTAGAGGATGTAAAATGGAAGAGGTGGGATGGATGATGGAAGGAGAATTGATATCGTCCTCGTTTGTAACGAGGATGGCCGATAACAGCGATTGCATTGCTGATAATAAAGTTGTTGCGGCACATTACAAATGTGGATCCCGTTGATCCTCGTTACAAACGAGGACCATAGTTTAGCTTCTAAATCAATTCAATTTTTACAAGTCCTTTAATTCCGCCATAATCTCTAGCGCTACTATAAATGTAATTTTCAGGAAATTCTAGTATACCAGCTTTAACAGGATTATCATGAATATAATCTAGTTTTTGATAGGCATCAATCTCTTGTAAATCAATAGGGTGGTTGTCATCTTGCCAAATTTTATAATTTTCTGCACGATTAGTTCTTCTGGCTTCAAAACTAAATTTATCCAAAAACCATTCTCTTCTGCTTTCAGGTATTTCTCTAATTGCATCAACAAGCCGTTTGGAGGTGAACTTTTTGAAATCCCTTAAAAAATCAGACATTTTGTGAGGTTCTTCACACCTCCCAATAAAATGGATATGATTGGTCATTAAAACCCAACCATTTAATACCAAGCCTTTATTTTTGAAGCAATGATTTAACGAATCAACAATTATATTCTTGTATTCCGGTCTTGTAAATAAATCGATCCAACCAACAACGGTGCAAGTTATAAAGTAAGTTTGATTCTGATCGATGATGATGTATCTGCTTCCTCCCATATTAATAAGGCTTTAAATTCTTAATTAAAGTCATTATCCTCAGATCTACTGAAGATATTTGGGAGATTTATGTGAATATAAGTAAATATTTATACATATCATGATGCGACTATCGTCCTCGTTTGTAACGAGGATACCCGAGAACAGCGATTGTATCGCTGATTACAAGTGTTTTTTAACTATTGCGCCGCATTACAAATGCGAATCTCTCTAATCCTCGTTACAAACGAGGACTATGACTATACTAAAATTTGCAATTAAGCCCAATTTTTTGCAATTTCCCAGCATGCACCAGCCCCGAAAGAATAATTTGATCTTCAGCTTTTTTTCCTGGTACATCCAATTGATTATCAAAAAAGATTTTGCTGCGTTTAACTACGACCAGATGGAAGCCAAATCGGATGCTTCTATATTGATTTTGGCCAATCATTTTAGCTGGTGGGATGGTTTTTTCCTCTTTTATATCAACAAAAAAGTATTTAAAAAACAGTTTCATGTTTTAGTGAATGCCGAAAATTATAATAAAGTTGCTTTTCTGAAATATCTCGGTGCTTTTGCTGCCGAAAATAAAGGCAAAGATGTTTTGGATACTTTAAATTATGCCGGTAAACTGTTGGATGATCCTGCAAACCTTGTGCTTGTGTTTCCACAGGGCAAACTGTATTCGAACCATTTAAAGGGCATTAGCTTTGAGAAAGGGGTAATGCAGATGATCAATGCCAGCCGGAAAAAGATTAATATCATTTTTGCCGCAACTTTTATCGATTATTTTGCAAAGCGAAAACCATCGGCCTATACTTACCTGCAACATTGGGAGAATGAAGAGTATGTGAGTTTGCAATTGCTGAAAAGTGCCTACAATAAACATTACGATCAATCTCTTGTTAAACAAAATCAGATTATCGAATGACAATTTTTATTTACGCAGTTTTAATTTTTCTGGTCGTTAGGTTTTCGGTTACCGTTTTCAATTTCCTTTCCAATCCGAAGTTGCCAAGGGTAGTTAAACATTATCATGATAAGGTTTCTATTCTAGTTCCGGCCAGAAATGAAGCTGATAACATATTGGAACTGCTTATCTCCATAAAACAACAGGATTACAGCAATTATGAAGTGATTGTTTTAGATGACAATAGCACTGACGAAACTTTTGCAATAGTTGAGGGTTTTTGTATCTCAAATCCCCAGTTCAAAGTAATAAAAGGAAAAGAACTTCCCCAAAACTGGTTGGGTAAAAACTATGCCTGCCATCAGCTAAGTGAACTGGCAACCGGAAAATATTTTTTGTTTGTTGATGCCGATGAATCGATCAAAAGGGGGCTGATCAACAGTTTAATTACCAGGATGGAAATTGGAAACCTCGCTTTATTGAGTGTTTTTACCAATCAAACGATGAAATCGGTAGGAGAGCGTTTAACGGTGCCTCTGATGCATTTCATCCTGCTCAACCTGTTGCCCTTGCGTTTGGTTAAACTTTCAAAAAATCCTGCCTTTGCTGCGGCAAGCGGACAGTGTATGTTTTTTAATGCCAATAATTATAAGGATAACCAGTGGCACGAGCGGGTTAAACACCAGGTGGTAGAGGATGTGGAAATTATGAAACTGGTAAAACAGGAAAAATTTAATACTGAAGCCCTTTTGGCCAACGGACTGATCTATTGCAGGATGTACAAAAACCTGGACGAAAGCCTAAATGGATTTGGTAAAAATTTACTTGCAGGTTTTGGTAATAACATCATAATATTATTACTTTACCAGCTTTTGGTAACCATAGGGCCGGTAATTTTAATCTTAAACTTTAACATTGCTTTACTTGTATTACCATTAACTTTAATAGTGTTAAGCAGAATTATGATTTCATATTTATCGGGACAGAATGTTCTGATAAATATGGTATTACATCCGTTTCAGATGTTGTTCTTCTTGATAATTTCATTCATTTCTATAAAAAAGCATATTTTTAAAACAGGCACATGGAAGGGCAGAACGATCAGAACGATTTAAAGGTTAAAAAGATTGCAGTTGCAATAATTATCTTTTTCCATTTGGTTGGCCTGCTTGGCTTTTTGATCCCTGTTGCACAGCCTTATTTCATCAAACTGGTTCCGTTCCATTTACTGTTGATGTTTGCTGTAATTGTTTTTGCCTATAATGCGGATGTTAAGCGCTTATTGCTGTTCGTCTCCGGTGTTTTCCTCTGTGGCTTTTTGGTAGAGGTTTTGGGGGTAAATACCGGGAAAATATTCGGCAGCTACTATTATGGCGATACCCTGGGTTATAAAATTGCTGCGGTTCCTCTGTTGATGGGCGTAAATTGGGTGATTTTGATTTTCAGTATGGGGCAGATGATGAAAAGTCTGAAAATCAGGAACAGTATTTTGGCGTCGGTTATTGGAGCCTTTGCGCTTGTAGGGCTCGATTTCTTTTTAGAACCGGTAGCCATGAAGTTTGATTACTGGCATTGGGATTGGCACGAAATCCCTGTTCAGAATTACGTGGCCTGGTTTATTGTTTCGGTTATTTTGTTGAAATTTTATTACGCTTTAGGCTTAAAACAACAGAAATATATCGGTACCGCCATGTTTGCATCACAGTTAATCTTTTTTGTTGTCTTGTACATGACAACCGGAACAAATATTTTTGCTTAATTTTGTTTCGGTATTTTAATTAGATTTATAAAATGGAAACACTTATCGTACAGCCTAAAAATAAAAAGCAGCTTTTGGCAGTTGAGGCCGTGTTACAAGCGTTGAATGTAAGTTTTAAAAAGGAGAAAAGTTACAGTGCGGCTTTTATAAATGAAATAGCCAAAGGAGAAGAGGATATAAAGAATGGACGTTTAACAAGGGTTAAAGATGTTCAGAATATATGGGAAAGTATTTTGTAGATATTACCGATCAGGCGAAAAGGCAACTAGCGATTATCCTTAAATCGGGAGACAAAGCTTCCATTAACAACTTTAACAAATTTTTATAGAATTAAGTATCCATCCGGCATCGGGTGTTGGTAAACCTGAAAAATTAAAATTCGGATTTTCTGGCTACTGGTCTAGGCAAATAAATAAAAAAGATAGGTTAGTCTATAGGATCGATGAAGAGATTATTACAGTTTTTGTAATTTCTGCAAAGGGACATTATGACGATAAATAACTAATCCTAAAATAAATGAGCAATTTAAACTTACAGGTTAACATCGATAAATCATCAGGCTTTTGCTTTGGCGTAGTATATGCCATAGAAATGGCCGAAGATATTTTGGATAACGAAGGTTATTTATATTGTTTAGGCGATATTGTTCATAATGATGAAGAGGTAGAACGTTTAACCAAGCGCGGATTAAAAATCATTGATCATGAAGTTTTAAAAAACTTACGGAACGAAAAAGTTTTGATTAGGGCCCATGGCGAAGCACCTTCAACCTATCAACTGGCTTTAGAAAACAACCTCACGCTGATTGATGCCTCTTGCCCGGTGGTATTAAAGCTGCAGAACAGGATCAAAAACTCGCACGATGATGATGAACAGGTACTGATTTTCGGTAAACATGGCCACGCTGAGGTAATTGGTCTGCAGGGCCAAACAGATGGTAAAGCCATTGTTTTTCAGGATCTGGCAGAACTGGATCATGTAGAACTTCCTGCCAAGTTTACCCTTTATAGCCAAACCACTAAAAGCACCGATAAATTCTACCACATTAAGGATGAACTCTTAAGCCGTGGTTACGAAGTAAAAGCTAATGATACGATTTGCAGACAAGTATCCAACCGTTACGAAGAGCTCGAAGAATTTGTAAGCCACTACGATAAAATTGTGTTTGTTTCGGGCAAGAAATCATCCAACGGAAAAGTACTTTACGACGTTTGTAAAAAACACAACGATAATTCTTACTTCATTTCTAACGTTGAAGAACTAGATCAAAACTGGTTTAATGAAAACGATAAAGTGGGTATCTGTGGCGCTACTTCTACGCCAATGTGGTTAATGGAGAAGGTAAAGGCTGCGCTGGAGCAGTATTAATAGCTTATATAAACGAACCGTCATCTCGACTGAAGCAAAGCGCAATGGAGAGATCTGCCTCGAGATAGATTTAGCTTTGCTGAGCACTCCGTGGTTCTCGACTACGCTGCACTCCGCTCGAAAAGACGATCATATATAATCACAGGGTATCATTATAACATGATGCATGAATAGTTCGAACAAAACGTCATCTCAATATAAATTGAAAAATGTAAACCCAAATACCGGAATTTTGGTTGCGTTAACCGTAATTGCCTGTTGGTTTACATCCCTGTTTTTCTTATTAAACTGGCATTTCAATTGGAGCAATCCTTTGGTTTACCTGATGGTTTTTGTTCAGATGCATCTCTACACCGGATTGTTCATCACCGCGCACGATGCCATGCACGGAACCATATCAACCAACAAAAAAGTAAATAATGTTATCGGTTATCTTGTCGTTTTTCTATATGCCGGCTTCTTTTATAATCGTTTATATCGCAAACACCATCAACATCATAACCACGTACATACCGAAAAAGATCCTGATTTTGCACCGCATGGTTTTTGGAAATGGTACTTCCGTTTTATGCTAAATTATGTTACCATCATTCAGCTGGTGATTATGGCTATAGCTTATAATGTGCTCAAAATTTGGGTCGATGAGAAGAATTTACTATTGTTTTGGGTACTTCCATCCTTGTTAAGCACTTTTCAGTTGTTCTATTTCGGTACCTATTTACCGCATAAGGGTGAACACGATAACGAATATCATTCTACCACTTTAGAGAAAAACCATTTTGTAGCTTTTATTAGCTGTTACTTTTTTGGTTATCATTTAGAACACCATCAAAAACCGGGTATGCCCTGGTGGCAATTGTATAAAGTAAAGGAGTAGCGGTGTCGGATGTTTCCGTAAAGCACTGAATCGATTTCATAAAAAAGGGTGTTTTCTATGCCGCGTCGTGATTTTTTGTAGATTACTCATGATTTGCTGCCACGCATAGTGGGAAGTTTTCCTGATACTCATGATTTGTCGCTGCGCAGGGTGGGACGCTTTCATGACCCTCATGCTAGGTCGCTGCATATTACGGGAAACTTTCATGCCCCTCATGATTGGTTGCCACTTACGGTAGGGAGCTTTCATGTACATCTGTGGTGATGGATGTTCCCATCCGGCAGAGAATCAGATTTTTCCGGGGTGTCAGATATTTGCATCCAACACTGAATCAGGTTTTTCTTTAAAACTTCCGAAGTCTTCCCTTCGCTAAACCCCCTTTTAGACTTCGGAAGAAACTGACGCAATATTTTTTGACCAAAAAATGTTTCCTGTCACATTTTTAGCGTAGGTAAAAAACAATAAAAAGGCGATATTTGCGGCACGAAACATATTATTGTATTAAATGAGCAAAAAGGGAATTTTACTGGTAAACTTAGGCACACCTGATAGTCCGGCAACTGCCGACGTTAAAAAATACTTGGATCAGTTTTTAATGGACGAAAGGGTAATCGATATTCCGAAGTTGAACAGAACATTATTGGTAAAAGGAATCATTGTACCTTTCCGTAGCCCTAAAACAGCCAAATTATACAAAGAAATATGGAATGAAAACGGTTCGCCGCTTTTGTACTATAGCAAATTGCAGGCTAAAATGCTGCAAGAGAGGTTGGGCGACGATTATCATGTAGAATTGGCGATGCGTTACCAAAGTCCGTCTATCGCATCGGCCCTTGCAAATTTAAAAGCAGGCCTTGTAGAAAGTATCCAGGTTATCCCGATGTTTCCGCAATATGCCTCTGCAAGTACTGGTTCGGTAATGCAATTGGTGATGGAGCTGGTTGGTAAATGGCCAACTGTTCCGCCGATATCATTCGTAAATTCATTTCACGATAACGAACTGATGATCAAAGTTTTTGCCGAAAACGCCAGAAAACATGATGTTGCAAGCTACGATCATGTGCTTTTCAGCTTTCACGGCTTGCCAGAACGCCAGTTGCTAAAATGCGACCATACAGGAAGTTATTGTTTAAAAAGTGCTGATTGCTGTCAGACGCTAAACGATACCAATAAATTCTGTTATTCTGCTCAGGGGCACGATACCGCCAGATTAATTGCCAAAGAATTGAATTTATCCAAAGATCAATATACCGTTTGTTTCCAGTCGCGCTTAGGTAAAGAGCCTTGGGTACAGCCTTATACAACCGATGTATTAAAGAAATTAGCCGGCGAAGGCAAAAAACGTTTGTTGGTGTTCAGTCCTGCTTTTGTGGCCGATTGTTTGGAAACCCTTTACGAAATCACGGTAGAATATCACGAAGAATTTAAAGAATTGGGTGGCGAGCATGTTCAACTGGTAGAAAGTTTGAACGATAGCCCCGTATTTATCGAGGCACTTGCCGGAATGGTTAAATAATTCTAGATTTAGGGATGGCGAATTTTATCATTTTAATGGGGGTTTCTGGAAGTGGTAAAACTGTTATCGGAAAAGCTTTGGCACCGAGGCTCAATGCCGAATTTATAGACGGTGATAACCTCCATTCGCAGCGTAATGTAGATAAAATGGCTGCCGGAATTCCATTAACGGATGCCGACCGCCTAGATTGGTTACAGCTGATTGCCAAGGTTGGCCGCGAGCATGCCGCGCATGGCACAACCTGCATTATTGCCTGTTCTGCATTAAAAAGAGCTTACCGCGATTTGTTAAGAACAGATAATGAAGCTATCCGTTTTATTTATTTAAAGGGAAGTTTCGATCTGATCCACGATAGGATTACCAAACGTTCGCACCAGTACATGCCATCGAGTTTGTTGAAGAGCCAATTCGAAACACTGGAAGAACCGCAGGCAGATGAAAAAGATGTTTTTACTGTTTCAATTGATCAAAGCATCCCTGAAATTGTAGAAGAAATTGCTAAGGCCGATCTGATTTCGTAATCATCGAAATTACCTGATCTGTTGCACCTTTTTTATCCTCCACATATTTTTTGGCCAGTTTTGCCGCATTTTTATTTTCAGCAAAGCTTTCAAAAGCATTTATCAATTCGTCCGTAGAATTGATGCTTTTTGCCGCACCAATGGCAATTAAATCTTTCGCCTCCTGAAATTTATCATATTTAGGCCCGAAAATTACAGGTAGTCCGAAGGCTGCCGCCTCCAAAGTATTGTGGATACCCGTTCCGAAACCACCACCAATATAAGCCACTTTTCCGTACTGATACAGGGAAGAAAGCATGCCGATGTTATCGATAATTAAGACTTGGGATTTGAGATCTGAGATTTGAGAACTGCCAACATCCAATGGTTTATTGAGAACTGAAAACCGTAAACTGTTAACTGTAAGCTGTTTCTCAATACTTTCGATATGGCTTTCATGAACCTCGTGTGGTGCTATAATGAATTTCCAATCTGGATACTTTTCGGGCAAAGCTGATAATATTTTTTCATCTTCCGGCCATGTACTTCCGCAAATCAATGTTGGAGAACTACCGATAAAACTTTCGATCAGGGGAAGCTGTTTTGGTGCCTGTGCATTTTCATAAACACGATCGAAACGCGTATCACCATTTATGGTTACATTGTTTAGTCCAATTGATTTTAAAAGATTCTTGCTCTCTTCATTCTGAACAAAGAAATAAGTAACCGACTTTAGGATATTACGGTAAAAACCACCATACCATTTAAAAAATGCCTGACTTTCCCTAAAAATACCTGAAATCACATATAAAGGGATTTCGCGTTCCTTTAGTTCCTTAAAATAGAAATGCCAAAACTCATATTTGGTAAAAATGGCCATTTCAGGGTTAATGCTTGTTATAAAACGTTTCGCATTTGCGGCACTGTCAAGCGGGAGATAAAAAACATCTGCCAGCGCGTAATTTTTCCTGATCTCATATCCCGAAGGTGAAAAAAAAGTAACCACAATTTTCTTATCAGGGTAAAGTGCTTTAAGTTTTTCTAAAACCGGTCGGCCCTGCTCAAATTCGCCCAATGAAGCAAAATGGAACCAGATATGTTTTTCGGCCGGGTTAATTTTCTGGGCAATTAAGGTGTAGATATTTTTGCGGCCATTGATGAACAGCTTCGCCTTAGGATTAAATAATGAAAATATCCTGATGAGTAAAGTATAAAGCTGAATTCCGATGATGTAAAGCAAAAGCATTATTGTATAATTTCCTATCTTCGTGCCAAGATAAAAGGAATATATTTAAAAAGCTTAAAAATATATGCAGCCATTATTGTTTAGCCTAACATTCAGCACGATAAATAGGTTTCAATAATTGCTTCATAGTAGCTAAAAACCACTATAATAAATGAAGATAGCCGTTATTGGTACCGGATACGTAGGTTTGGTTACCGGGACCTGTTTAGCCGAAACAGGAAATGATGTAATTTGTGTTGATATTAACGAAGCAAAGGTAAAACAGATGCAGAACGGTGAAGTGCCGATCTACGAGCCTGGTTTGGATCTTCTGTTCCACAGGAATATCGAACAGGAAAGGTTAACCTTTACCACAAATCTTGCTGATGCTGTAAAAGAATCCCAGATTATTTTTATGGCCTTACCAACGCCTCCGGGTGGTGATGGCGCTGCCGATCTTTCTTACATTTTAGGCGCTGCAAAAGATATTTCCAAACTCATTACCGAATATAAGGTTATCGTAAATAAATCAACTGTTCCTGTTGGTACTGCCGATAAGGTAAAGGCTGTTTTTGCCGAAAATACCTCGATAGAAGTTGATGTGGTTTCGAATCCCGAATTTTTAAGGGAAGGGGTAGCTGTTGACGATTTTATGAAACCCGACCGTGTGGTTCTGGGTACCAAAAGTGAAAAAGCTAAAAAACTGATGGCCGAACTGTATGCGCCTTATGTGCGCCAGGGAAATCCGATTCTTTTTATGGACGAGCGTTCTTCTGAGCTGACCAAATATGCTGCAAACTCTTTTCTGGCTACAAAAATCACTTTTATGAACGAGGTGGCCAACCTTTGCGAACTGGTAGGTGCCGATGTTGATGCGGTAAGGAAAGGAATCGGTTCTGACGAACGTATCGGTAAACGTTTCCTTTTTCCGGGCGTAGGTTACGGCGGTTCATGTTTCCCTAAAGATGTACAGGCACTGGTAAAATCATCTGATGATTATGCTTACGATTTCCAGATCCTGAAATCGGTAATGGAGGTTAATGAAAGGCAGAAAACAATTCTCGTTGATAAGGTACTTAAATATTATAAAAACGATATCAATGGCAAGCATTTTGCATTATGGGGACTAGCTTTTAAACCCGAAACCGACGATATCCGTGAAGCTCCGGCCTTATATATTATTGATGCATTACTTAAAAACGGCGCAACCGTTACCGTATTCGATCCGGAGGCAATGGGCAATGTAAAAGGTGTACTCGGTAACCAGGTAAATTATGCCAAAAACCAGTATGAAGCATTAGAAGGTGCCGATGCACTTTTAATCGCAACAGAATGGTCGGTTTTCCGTAACCCTGATTTCGAAAAGATTGATAATATTTTAAAAAATAAAGTGGTTTTTGATGGCCGGAACTTATATGATCTGCAAAAAATGATCGATCTTGGCTATTATTATAACAGTATCGGTAGAAAGCTGATAGATTAATATGGGGAAGAAAAGAATATTGATTACAGGCGCCGCCGGATTTTTGGGTTCACATCTTTGCGACCGCTTTATAAAAGAAGGCTATCATGTTATCGGAATGGATAACCTGATTACCGGCGACATGGCAAATATCGAACACCTGTTTAAACTGGATAATTTTGAGTTTTACAATCACGATGTTTCCAAATTTGTACATGTTCCCGGTGAGCTTCATTATATTTTACACTTTGCTTCACCTGCAAGTCCGATAGATTACCTTAAAATTCCGATCCAGACCCTTAAAGTTGGTTCTCTGGGTACGCATAACCTATTGGGTTTGGCCCGTAGTAAAAAGGCCAGGATGCTGATTGCTTCAACTTCTGAAGTTTATGGCGATCCTAATGTTAATCCACAACCTGAAGAATACTGGGGCAATGTAAACCCTGTTGGTCCGCGTGGTGTTTACGATGAGGCCAAACGCTTTCAGGAAGCCATTACCATGGCGTACCATACCTTTCATGGTGTAGAGACGAGAATTGTGAGGATTTTTAACACTTACGGACCAAGAATGCGCCTGAATGATGGCCGTGTTTTACCTGCTTTTATCGGACAGGCCCTAAGGGGAGAAGATTTAACTATATTTGGCGACGGAAGTCAGACCCGTTCTTTCTGTTATGTTGACGACCTGATTGAAGGAATTTACCGTTTATTGATGAGCGATTATGCCCAACCTGTAAATATTGGTAACCCTGATGAGATCACCATTAAACAGTTCTGCGAAGAAATTATCAAACTTACCGGTACTACACAGAAAATTGTTTACAAAGAACTGCCTCAGGATGATCCAAAACAACGCCGCCCGGATATTACAAAGGCCAGGGAGCTATTGGGCTGGGAACCTAAAATTGGACGTGCGGAAGGATTAAAAATTACATACGAATATTTTAAATCATTGCCTGCAGAGGCTTTGGAAAAGATAGAACATAAAGATTTTACCACATTTAACCGTTAAAATGGCAAAAATATTAGTTACCGGTGGAACAGGATACATAGGTTCGCACACAGCCGTAGAATTACACAACGCAGGATACGAAGTTGTAATTATCGACAATCTTTCTAACTCGAATATCAAAATTTTAACCCAGCTACATGCCATCACAGGCAAATGGTTCGATTTTCACGAAATCGACCTGCAGGATGATAAAGCGGTGCAGGAATTTGCAGAAAACAATAACGATATCGATGGAATTATCCATTTTGCGGCCTCAAAGGCAGTAGGCGAATCGGTAGAACAACCGTTAAAATATTACAGGAACAATTTTTACGGCTTAATTAACCTGCTAACCTCGTTTAACAGAAAGATCAACTTTGTGTTTTCTTCTTCATGTACAGTTTATGGTCAGCCCGAAACTTTACCGGTAACCGAAGCTGCTCCCGTACAGAAAGCAGAATCGCCTTACGGTAACACCAAACAGATTGCCGAAGAAATTTTAGCCGAAACCGCTGCGGTAACACCTGATTTAAATGTAATCGCTTTGCGTTATTTTAATCCGGTTGGCGCCCACGAAACCGCTTTGATTGGCGAATTGCCAAACGGGGTTCCGGCAAACCTGGTTCCTTTCATTACGCAATCGGCCATTGGTAAACGCGGCCCGATTACGGTTTATGGCGACGACTACGATACCCCTGATGGTTCGGCCATACGCGATTATATCCACGTGGTAGATCTTGCAAAGGCACACGTTGCCGCCATCAAAAAATTAGAAGATGGAAACCCTAACGGTAATTACGATGTTTTCAATATCGGTACCGGTAAAGGTTCTTCAGTTTTGGAGATCATCGCTGCTTTCGAGAAAGTAAACAACGAAAAACTGGATTATAAAATCGGTCCGAGAAGGGCAGGTGATATTGTTCAGATTTATGGTGATGTGCAAAAATCCAACACCGAACTGGGCTGGAAAGCCAATCTCGATATCAATGAGATGATGCGTTCGGCATGGGAGTGGGAAAAATACATTAAGGCTAATCCGTTTTAAATGAAGTTATCGGAGCACAAAGATTTAAAAAACGCCATTACCGCACTGCCTGTTAAAGAAAAAGACAAGCTGTTGCTGCGTTTGGTGGCTAAAGATAAAGTGCTAACCGAACACCTTCATTATAAATTATTAGAGGACGAAACCGATCTGGAAGATCGAAAGGAAACGATCAAAGCCGATGTGGATGAACAGATTGCCGAACTTAAAAAGCTGAATGCCAAAGAGGCATTGGCAAAGGTTAGGAAAATGATTACTTCGGTTAACCATTTTTATAAAGTAACCAAAGATCCTGTTGGCGAGGTAGAACTTAAACTGTTTGTCCTCAATGCCGTTCCCTTTGATTACAAAAAATCAATTTTTGGTTACCGCGATTTTATGATGCTTTTTAGCATATATTACATCAAAACGGTTGCGGTAACCATCAATAAATTCAAAAAACTTCACGAAGATCTACAGTTCGATTTAAGTGAGGATCTGAACAATTTGCTCGATAAAATCTATTCCTCTAAATTGGCCGGTGCTGCCGAAGCCAGTAATCTGCCAAAAGAGATCAGTTAAACTATGACCCACCATTATGTTCGGAATATTTAAAAAGAAAAAAATAGCACCCGAATTTAATTTCTCCGGTATTAAAACGGATATGCACTCGCATATTATTCCGGGGATTGATGATGGGGCGCAAACGCTGAAAGATGCTCTTCTGTTGGCCAGAAAATTTAAAGCATTAGGTTATCAGAAACTGATTGCCACACCGCATATCATGGCCGATTATTTCCGCAATACTCCGGATACGATTAACCGTGGATTGGATGTTTTAAGAAAGGGTCTTCAGGAAAACGAACTTGATTTAGAAGTTGATGCCGCGGCTGAATATTATCTGGATGAAACTTTGGAAAAGAAAATCAGACAGAAAGAAGTGCTCACTTTTGGCGAAAATTACCTTTTGTTCGAATTGTCTTATATCAACCCGCCCCAAAACCTGATCGACTTTATCAAAACCATGCAGGATGCCGGTTATAAACCTGTGCTGGCCCATCCCGAAAGGTATCCATATTATTATAGCGCTTTTGAAAACTATTACCAGATCAGGGAAACCGGTTGTTTATTGCAGCTAAATTCGATTGCTTTAACCGGTTATTACGGCTCTGGAGCGAAAAAAATAGCAGAAGAAATGGTAGATAACCATATCGTCGATTTTCTGGGAAGCGATATGCACCATCTGAAACATGCTGCCGCTCTGGAAAATAGCCTCACTACACCTTTAATGCAGCAATTGCTTACGCAACATCAGCTGGGAAATGCGCTGTTGTAAATTGGGTTAACTGTTTAAATTGGTTAATCGGTTAATTGTATTGGGTGCTCAGCAATTAGCCAATTGAAGTAATTAACTATTTAAACCCTTATGTCTACAGTTAACCAGTTTAAACAATTAACCGATTAACCTCCATTATTCGTACCTCAATGCCTCTACCGGATCCAGTCGCGAAGCCTTTTTAGCAGGGTAGTATCCCGATAAAATTCCTACCAGTACACAGAGCACAAAACCACCTATAATAAACATCCAGGGGATTAGGAATGTGCCTCCCATAGCCAAGGAAATCAGGTTGCCTAAAAGTATACCAAGGAAAATACCAAATACACCGCCTATTAAACAGATTACCACTGCTTCAATTAAAAACTGACGGCGGATAACCTTTGGATTTGCGCCAATGGCCTTCCTGATACCGATTTCGCGTGTACGCTCGGTTACCGATACCAGCATAATATTCATTAAGCCGATTGAAGCGCCGATTAAGGTAATAATTCCGATCGCTACTCCGCCAATAACAACAAATGCCAGGTTTTCGAAGAGGGATTGGGCAATTGCATCACTTTTGGTGATCTCGAAATTATTGGTTTCGTTCACCTTTACCTTACGGATATTTCTGAAAAGAGCTGTAGATTCGCCTATGATGTTTTCCTGCATTTCATTGGTCGGCACCATTACTGTAATCGTATAAGATGGATTGGCATTGGCATTAATCTGTTTTGCCTTCAATAAAGGAACATAAACTGCTCTATCACCACTAAAACCCATACTCGATCCTTTTTTCTCTAACACACCAACAATTTTGAAACGGTTGTTCCCTACGTTGATCAGTTTATCCAATGGATCGCTGTCTTTAAAAAGTTTTTCAACAACCTCGCCACCTACGATACATACATTGTTGCCCAGTTTAATTTCAGAAACACCAAAGTTCCGTCCCTGCGATAAATTTAAACCTTGAGAGGCTAAACCATTCTCGTCAATACCCTGTACATTAATATTCGGGTTGGTTTTTAAACTGCCGTATTTTACCGTAGAACCCCCACTGGCGAAAACGCTTACGGCTACTGTTGCAGGCGTATTTAAGCTATCCTTAAATTTAAGGGCATCCTCGTAACGGATCGCTTTGAAAGGTTTCGGCCTTTTGCCGTTACCGATCCTGATACCCGTACCACGGTTCCTGATGGTAAAAGAATTTGCGCCCATACTGCTAAAAGCTTCCGTCATACTTTTCTTTACAGCATCAAGCGTGGTTAAAATCCCAACCAGGGCCATTAAGCCTATGGCAATGATTAAAGCGGTAAGCATGGTACGCAAGCGGTTAGCTTTAATAGATTCTAATGCCAGTCTGACGTTTTCTCTGTAATTCATTTATTGTAAGTATCAAGTCAAGTATTGGGTATCAAGTATGAAAATGGGATTTGCCCTATACCCTACACCTTTTGCCTTAAACCTTTATGTGTAAAAATAAAAAAAGTCCCGATGTTTAGACAAGGGGACTGCACTATATGTTACAATAATATTTTATTTATGCCGAGAAACTCGTGCCACAGCCACAGGTGCTGGTTGCATTAGGGTTAACGAAGGTAAAACCACGCGAGTTTAAGCCATCCTGCCAATCGATCATCATGCCCATCAAGTACATCTGGTGTGCTTTGTTCATAAAAACTTTAATGCCATCAATGAAATATTCCTGATCGCCGTCTTTTTTCTGGTCAAAACCTAAAACGTAGTTCATGCCGGCACAACCACCACCTTCTACGCCCACGCGTAATCCATAATCTTCACCGATCTCCTGCTGATCCTTTAATTTATATAACTCTTTAGCTGCGCCTTCAGAAAAAGTAACCGGTGCAAATGCTGTATCAACTGTTGTGCTCATGTTATTTAAATTTTATCTGTTACAAATATAAATAATAATGCACATTTTTGCTTTTAACGGCTTGTTAATATTACCGTAATTAAACAATACTTATGAATACCCAACAGATTTTACTTGATGTAGTGATCTTATTTGCAGGCGTTTTTGCTGCACTAATAGCCATTTATTATGTTCTGAAGAGCGATATCCAACGATTCTTCAACCTAAAAAACATCGAACTCAATAAAGAGAGCCGTGCGCACATTTTACCGCTAAGATTACAGGCACATGAGCGTTTAATCATATTTATCGATCGTATCAATCCTGCCAATCTGCTTGTGCGACTACATCAGCAGGGCATCGCAATCGGTACTTTACAGGCCGGGATCTTAAACGAAGTACGGTCAGAATACCAGCACAATATCACCCAGCAATTATATTTAGATAGCATCACCTGGAATGTGGTGCGCAAATTAAAAGATGATACCATTGCCATGATCAATAATGCAGTACAGGGCTTGCCTGCAGATGCAAATGGGATTGAACTAAGCAAAGCAATTTTACAGCACATGGCCGGTATTGAAGAAAATCCCTACGATTTAACCATCGAGCTGATCAAGAAAGATATCCAGCGATTGTTTTGATATAGATAAACTATGAAGCATTATTGTTTGATTGCTATATTGTTAATTGCGAATTGAAAATAGTTGAGGTATTAATAAACCTGGCGATAAGCCAGTCAAGTTATTCGCCTATAAACCATCTTAAAGTTTTCATTTGGCGGTTTGCAGTTCCCAATGAACAAATGACTAGTGAACGAATGAACCATTGAACTAACCAAATATGAGCGATAAAAAACATACCACCACTTCGGGCATCGAAATAAAAGCGTTGTATACGTCGGCAAAGCCGATGGAGGAACTTCCGGGTGAATTCCCATTTACACGGGGTATCCAGAAAGATATGTACCGTGGGCGCTTATGGACGATGAGGCAGTATGCAGGTTTTTCGACAGCTGAGGAATCGAATAAACGGTATCATTATTTGTTGGCACAGGGTACAACGGGTTTATCGATTGCGTTCGATCTTCCTACGCAGATCGGTTACGATTCTGATCATGAAATGGCCGATGGGGAAGTTGGAAAGGTAGGGGTGGCCATCGATTCGTTAAAAGATATCGAAATTTTGTTTGATGGTATCCAATTGAAAGATATCACCACCTCGATGACGATCAATGCCACAGCCTCTATCTTGTTGGCCATGTATATTGCGCTTGCTAAAAAACAGGAGGCTGATCTGAAACAGATTTCGGGCACCATCCAAAACGATATATTAAAAGAATACGCCGCCCGGGGAACCTATATTTATCCGCCAAAGCAATCGATGCGTTTAATTACCGATATTTTTGAGTTCTGTAGCAAAGAAGTGCCCAAGTGGAATACCATTTCCATATCCGGTTACCATATCCGTGAAGCCGGATCAACAGCGGTACAGGAACTTGCCTTTACGCTGGCCAATGGTAAAACCTATTTAAAAGCTGCTCTGGATAAAGGTTTGGACATTAACGTATTTGCAAAACGGTTGTCGTTTTTTTTTAACTGCCACAATAATTTTTTCGAAGAAATAGCAAAATTCAGGGCCGCCAGACGGATGTGGGCAAAAATTACCAGGGATTTGGGTGCTACAGACGAAAAAGCCCAGATGCTGCGGTTCCATACGCAAACCGGAGGCTCAACCTTAACCGCACAACAGCCCTTAAATAATGTAATCAGGGTGAGTAACCAGGCCATGGCCGCGGTTTTGGGCGGAACCCAATCCTTACATACCAATGGATATGATGAAGCACTTTCGTTGCCAACCGAATCGGCGGCAAAGATTGCACTGCGCACCCAGCAGATTATTGCTTTCGAGAGCGGTGTTACAGATACGGTAGATCCATTGGCCGGGTCTTACTTTGTAGAAAGTTTAACTGATGAAGTTGAGGCTGCTGCATGGGCTTATATCGATCGGATCGATGCCATGGGAGGTTCTGTTAATGCGATTGAAAGTGATTACATGCAGAATGAAATTGCCGGTGCTTCTTACCAATATCAAAAGGAAATCGAAAATGGAGATCGGATTTCGGTTGGTGTAAATAAATTTACCCAGGAGGAAGAAGGTTTAACCGAAGTTTTCAATATCGACGATTCGATCCGGAAGCTACAATCCGAAAAGCTCGAACATTTAAAAACGATCCGTGATAACGCTGCGGTTCAAAAAGCATTAAACAGGTTGGACGAAGCCGCAAAAAGTGATACCAACCTCATGCCGCTGATTATAGATGCGGTTGAAAAATATGCTACCCTCGGCGAAATTGCCGATGTATTCAGAAGCACTTTTGGAGTTTACTAAATTAATGTTATGGGCCCTTATTTTTTAGGTCAATATCGTGATTGGTGTGCCGCATATTGAATGACATTCACTATATTCATTAACTGCCGGATAACGGAGTAAAACTGTCGTAAAACTTATACAAATATATGTAATAGCGGATTTGCATAAGCCATATATTAACACTAGCTTTAAAAAGCTGCTAGTTTCTTTTAGTTATGGTATTGATTTTCAGTTGATTCAGTATTGATGGAAGCTAAAATGCTTATTTTGAGCTTAAAATGGCTTGGATTTTGCTTTTTAAACAGTGATTTGAAATTAAACGGAGAGAACCACGTTAAATAATTGTAATGTGGATAACCAGTGTTAATAAATAGTTATCAACATAAAAAATTGAGGTTAAGCGGGCTACTATATTCCTTATCAGTACGTTACGATTTATTTGAAATTTTTGTTTAAAATGTTGATAATTTTCTCAATATTCGTAGTCCCGAAACGGACCGTCCCTTTATTTCGAATCGGCACTGTAAACCAATAAATTATAGAAATCGCAATGGAAAAAACTTGTACAGAAGTGTGGAAGAACTGTCTTCAAATTATTAAGGATAATATTCCGAACCAAAGTTTCAAAACCTGGTTCGAGCCAATAACTGCCCTTAAGTTGGAAGGTAAGGTTTTAACCATACAGGTGCCAAGTTTGTTCTTTTACGAATGGCTTGAAGAACATTATGTAGGCTTGCTACGCAAGACTGTAAAGAAACAACTTGGAGAGGATGGCAGGTTGGAATATAACATCGTTGTAGATAAATCATCGAACAGCGGTAATCCTTATACTACCAATATGCCCTCAAATGGAAACGGAGCGGAGGCAAAGGTACAATCGATGCCGATACCGGTTTCCATTAATAAGGATATTAAAAACCCTTTTATTATCCCCGGATTAAAGAAATTAAACGTTGATCCACAATTAAATGCCAACTACACCTTCGAAAATTATATTGAGGGAGATTGCAACCGCTTGGCACGCTCTGCAGGTTACGCTGTGGCGGCTAAACCAGGAGGTACGTCTTTTAACCCTTTAATGATTTACGGTGGAGTGGGCTTGGGTAAAACCCACCTGGCGCAGGCAATCGGTAACGAGATTAAGCACAGCATGCCGGATAAATTGGTGATCTATGTAAGTTGCGAGAAATTCTGCCAACAGTTTGTAGACTCATTAAAAAACAACACCATTAACGATTTCGTTAACTTTTATCAGGCAATGGATGTGATCATTATGGATGATGTGCACAACTTTGCAGGTAAGGAAAAAACACAGGATATTTTCTTCCACATTTTTAACCACCTTCACCAATCGGGCAAACAGGTAATCTTAACATCTGATAAAGCACCGAAAGATTTAGCTGGTTTGGAAGAACGTTTGTTGAGCCGTTTCAAATGGGGCCTTTCTGCCGATCTGCAGATTCCTGATCTTGAAACACGTATCGCCATTTTAAGAAAGAAAATGTATGCCGATGGTATTGAGTTACCTGGCGAGGTTGTAGAATATGTTGCGCACAACATTGATAACAACGTACGTGAGCTTGAAGGTGCTATGGTGTCGCTTTTAGCACAGGCTACTTTGAATAAAAAGGAAATTGATCTGGCACTGGCCAAACAGATGTTGAAAAACTTCATCAAAAATACTTCTAAAGAAATTTCGATGGAGTACATCCAGAAATTGGTTTGTGAATATTTCGAAGTTCCGGTTGATATGGTTAAATCGCAGACACGTAAACGCGAGATTGTTCAGGCACGTCAGATTTCGATGTACCTTTCAAAAAGCCATACCAAATCATCATTGAAAACAATTGGAGCTTTCTTCGGTGGCCGCGATCATAGTACTGTAATCTATGCCTGCCAAACCGTAGAAGATTTAATCGATACCGACAAAAAGTTTAAAGCTTACGTACACGATATCCAAAAGAAACTAAAAATGAGCTAAACCAGGTTTATGGGCAGAAAGGTGAAGGGTTTAAAAGTAAAATCTTTCGTCCATGTTCAAAAGTTTATGCACAACAATAAAGGCCTGATATTTATCGGGCCTTTACTTTTTACCTTCTATCAGTTTGTAAAAATCTTCTTTGTACAGGTCGCCAAAAGGAATAACCGCATCGCCGATGTATATTCTCGCCCGTTCGATACTGTTTATCTTTTTTACCGCAACAATGAAAGAACGGTGTACCCTGATAAACTGCTTTTTAGGAAGCTGTTCTTCGGTTTTCTTAATGCTTTGAAGCGATAGGATTTTTTCGGTTTTGGTTTGTATTGCTACATAGTTTTGCATGCCCTCTACAAAAAGAATATCATCTGTATTGATTTTGACCAGTTTGTATTCCGTTTTTACAAAGATGAAATCATTTTCGGGTTCGGCAGGCTGGTAGGTAATAGTAGTTTGCGTTGCCGCGTTTAAACTAAAATGGCGGATAACTTTTTGCACAGCTTTGTAAAAACGCTCAAAAGAGACCGGTTTAAGCAGATAATCAATCGCATTGTTTTCAAAACCCTCCAGAGCATATTCCGCATAAGCGGTGGTGAGGATAATCTGGCATTTTTCATTCACGATTTTCATAAACTGTACGCCGTTAAGCTGCGGCATCTGAATATCCAGAAAAACGAGTTCCACATCATTTTTCATCACATATTCTAAAGCCTCTAATGGATTGGTGCTGCTAAAGGCCAGCGTTAAGTCTGGAATTTTACTGATATAATCATTCAGGATATCGATAGCAAGCGGCTTATCATCTACAACAACGCAACGGATCATATATTTTTTATATTCAGGTGAACGGTAAAAGTATCATTTTCATCAATAATGCTGAGTTTGTGCCGGTCAGGATAAATTAGCGCTAGCCTCCGCTGTACATTGGTAAGCCCAATTCCTCCGGTTTTATCTTTGTAATCCTTATTTTTCTGATTGGAAACTTCAAAATCAAAATCGGTTTCACTGATGGAAAGTTTAATTTTTATTGGATTTTCAGGATCGTTTACAGTCCCATGTTTAAAGGCATTTTCTATAAAGTTGATCAATATCAGCGGTGCAATTTCCCTGTTTCTATAATCTCCATTAATTTCCAGATCAATATAGGCAATACCTTTTTGCCCAATTTCGTATAATTCTACCACATTTTTCAGGTAGGTAATTTCCTTTTCAACGGGCGCAAACCTATCGTTGCTTTCTTTCAGCATATACCTCAGCAGTTCCGATAATTTTAAGACGGCTTCGGGGGCCATTTCTGCTTTTTGGTAGGTAAGCGAATAAATATCGTTAAGGGTATTGAATAAAAAGTGTGGATTGATCTGTGATTTTAGATAAGCCAGTTCGGTTATTGCCTGTTCTTTTTCCAGTTCCTGCTGTTTTTTCTGCGTTTCGAAATATCCGCCAACATAACTGATCGCTATGCTGAAAAAAATGTATACATAATTTTCGAATAACAGCGTTTGGAACGATAGCCAGAAATTAAGTTTATCAATGTACACATAAGAATACCAACCGAACTTTTGTGGTAGTAGTGTTGCATATACATATTTGTGGATAGGGGCGAGCAGAGAAAAAAGTACAAACAGGGCGATAATGTAAAGGATAATCTTTTTTGTCCTTACTAGTTTAGGTACCAATACAAGAAAACTGGTGTAGAAAATGCATATCGGAAAAAATAATACAATGAGTTTAACGCTTAAGGTTGATACAATAGTTGCAAAACTTAAATCGTTGAGGTTATAGGTCTGGAAACCGAACAAAAACTCTTTTAGCCATAAAATGAGCCAGTAACCGATGTGCAAGTATATAAAATACGCTTTCTTCATTTCCGAAATTTGCTAAAAATAGCATAATCACCTAATAAGACAACCCGAAAAAGTATGAAACGGTAAAATTTATACACGAAAACCGTAATTACGGTGTTTTTAGTTTTTTTTGGGTAAAAGAAGGGTTCAGCAATGAAATTCAGGCTTTGATCAATTAGATCCCGCGTTATTTTCTTTTTCTGCCAATTTCGGGAATTAAACAAGAAACACATGATTAATTTACCGAAACCCCAAAGCCATATCAATAAGCACAATCTGATTAAAGCGACCTTAGTATTTTTGCTTTTTACTGCGCTTAAATCTTCCGGAAGCGAAATTTTGATAAAAACTGAACGCGATAGTATTAAAATTTATGTACAAAAAGCAATCAACATCATCAAAAATAGAGCGGTAAATAGCTCCAAAATGAATTGGGATGAAATTTATTATGATGCAAGGCAGAAAGCGGATAAAGTAAAAACAATCAGGGAAACTTATCCGATTATAAAGGAGGTACTGGAAAAGCTGGGCGATTCCCATTCCAAATTTTTTCCACCCGAAACAGTCGATGCTTATGTAAAAGGGTACCGGTTAACCGGGCAGCCATTCCCTGAAGTAAAAGCCGAAATTTTAAAAAACCGTTACGCTTACATATCCTTACCTTCATTTTATAGCTACAATATGAATGAATGGCACGAATTTGCAAACAATTTCAGGGCTGCTTTAGTAAACCTGGAGGCCGAAAAGCCAAAAGGCTGGATACTGGATCTGCGCGATAATGAAGGGGGGATGTTTGCGCCGATGTATGCCGCAATCTCGCCATTAATCGATCAATCTAATGCGATAGGATGGGTAGACGGAAATGGGAAAAATATCTTCTTTAATTTTAAGGATGATAAACTGTTCGAAAATAAGAAAGCGGTTTATATGATCAAGCTTGAGCAGCAAAAAGTAAAAATCAAAAATCCGAATCTCGTGGTGCTGATCAACGAAAAAACAGCGAGCAGCGGCGAGTTTGTGGCAATATCTTTTGCAGGACAAAAAAATACCACAATTATTGGCAACAAAACCAATGGATTAACTTCTGCAAACCAGGAGCATAAACTTAGCGATGGTGCATTTTTGGTATTAACCGAAGGTATTACCATTGATCGCAGTTTAAAACGTTACGGAAAAATTGGAGAAGGCTTGGCCGGAGATGTTAAAGTTGGGCAGCTTAGCGGGAATGCTGAAAAAGATACACTGCTATATCTAGAAAAGGCTTATCAGGTATTGGATAAACGGATGATACATTAATAAAAAAAGAGGGGTATCATAAATATATATTGTCATCCTGAGCTTGTCGAAGGACCTGCCATAACAATGTGAAAGGCGTTTCGACTACTTTCCTGATTTATCTTTTCCAATGGGCTCGATTAATATTTGCAGAATTAGTATTTTAGATACAGTCTAGTCCAGACTGATCTTCATACTGATCCCGATTTTCACATTGGGATCAGCATCTTTTTAGCATGAAAGACCCTGAAATAAATTCAGGGTGACGACTATTTTTATAATTTACATTTTTTCTATTTCGGCCAGGCCATATAACAACGCGGCAACGTGCAGTGCCTGTGCAATTTTATTTTCCTTAATCAATTGCTTTACCTCTTCAACCGTGTATTCTTCCACATTTAAAATTTCATGTTCATCTAAATGTTGTTCATGGGTTTTAACCCCGCCGGTTAAAAAATAGGTAAATGTCCGGTTATCTGATGTTGCCGGATTGGGGTAAAGCTCGGCTATAAATTTGCAGGTTTCGAAACTGTAGCCCGTTTCTTCCAAAAGCTCACGTTTAACGGCAAACTCGGGTACTTCATCACCATCTATCACACCTCCAGGCACTTCGAGCGAAATAATATCGGCTGCATGACGGTATTGGCGCACCATAATGAGCTTTCCTTCTGCTGTTAACGCAATTGCATTTACCCAGTTTGGATATTCGAGTACATAATAATCGTCTTTTATAACCCCACCCGGAAGTTTAACTTCATCTACCCTTAAGGTAGCCCACTTTTCTCTTACCAAATATTTAGAGGCCAGTTTCTGCCACTTTTCTATAATCATTTATCTACTTTTTTTTGTTTGGCGCTGGGCGATAAGCGTTTAGCGCAGGTATTGCTGTATTGTTTTCTGACGGTGCAGATTCACCAAATGTACAATCTTATGCTGATCGGACAAGTATTGATAAACCAAATTAAGTTTTGGAGCAATTAATTTATTACGCTCTTCACTGATGCCCAGTTCGTAATATAAAAATTCGCTCAACGAATCCAGTTTTTCCGGAGGCAGGTTATCTTCAGTCAGCCACTTTTCAAAAACGGTAAGGTCTTCACTCTCCAAAATTTCTTTCGGCAGCTGAAAGCCACTTTGCATTGTTTCGTCGAAAATGACACTCGCCTCTGCCAACTTGCCTTCTAATTTTAATCCCATTATACGCGCCAAAACCTGGGCAAGTTTTTGTATTTCGGCTGTTATTAAGTCTCTTCTGTACATTTTTTGTTGTAATGTTTAATTTGTTGGAAGGTTGTTTTTAGTCCGGGGTCCGGTGTCGGAAGTCCAAAGAGCTGATGCCGCGCTAAGCTTTTGGTAAATTGCGATTGATTAACCCCCAGAGCGTAGTGGAAGGGTAAACAATTCACCGGTTAACCATTCAAACCAATGACCAATGAACCAATGAACCAATAAACCAATCTTACCAGCTTCCGCTCGACCCGCCACCGCCAAAACTTCCTCCGCCGAAACCACCAAATCCGCCTCCGCCGCCACCTGATGAACCACCGCCCCAGCCACCGCTGCTACGGCCTCCGCCACCGCTTCCGAAAAGCATGGCCCAGAACAAAGCATTAGAAGCACCCCTACCACCAATTACCTGACTGCCGCCTCCGCCGCCTTTCCTCATAATAATGATGATGACGATAACAATAATGATGATAATGGCAATACTACCCGAACCGCCTTTACCCTTCGAAGAAGCTTTTGGGTTATCGTTTTTATACTCGCCACGGGTATATTTAATAATTGATGTAGTACCTTCATCTAAACCGGCGTAATAATTACCAGCCTTAAAATTAGGTTTAATGTCATTATCAATAATGCGTTTGGCATAAATATCGGGCAGTGCACCTTCTACGCCATAACCGGTTTGAATAGAGATCTTTCTATCACCAACAGCTACAACGATCATTATGCCATTGTTTTTTCCGTTTTGGCCAACACCCCATTTTCTACCCAGTTCTACCGCATATTCATTAATGTCGTAATCGCCAACCGATTTTAAAATCGCTATAGCAATCTGTGTTGACGACGAATCGTTAAAAGCGACAAGTTTATTTTCTAAATCCTGTTTCTGGCCGGCAGATAGTACATTGGCATAATCATTAACCAGTGTATTCGGCTTTTCCGGGAAATCCTGTGCAAAAGCAAAAATGGATAATAAACTAAATAATGATAAAAGGAATATCTTGTTCATCGCTTATTTGTTTTCTAAATTATCCATAAAAACAATGTCGTTTGGCAATTCATTGATGTCGCCTTTTTGCGGAGGAAAAAATAAAGCCAGTTTTTCTCCGGCCAGCGCAACCCCTGCAATTATACCATCCGCTAAATCCCCTTTCGCGAAATGGGCAGTCATGGCAATTTTAGTGGTTTCCCAAAAATCTTCGGGCACTAACTGGTTAATCCCAACATCGCCGATAATGGCAAATTTGTGATCGGCATGGGCAAGGTAAAGCAATACACCGTTTCTTCTGGCGGTTTTATCCATATCCAGTTTATGAAAATATTCGATGGCTTTTTCGTAGGGATCGCCTTCGCAAAGTTTATCAATAGCAATCCTGATCTCTCCCGAAGTCGCTTTTTCGGCATCCGATATGGCGTTTGCGATCTTTTCTTGTTCTATATCCGAAAATAATGGCATGAGCTTATTTTTATAAGAAGTAAAAAGGGTAATAAATGCTTATTGATAAACACTTATTACCCTCCAAATTATAATAGGTTCTTAAAATTCTACTTTAGGAGCATTTTTTGCAGCAGCATCAGCCTCGAAATATCCTTTTGGTTTAAAGCCGAACATACCAGCTGTTAAATTGGTTGGGAATGATCTGATTTTACCATTATATTCCTGCACCGCATCGTTAAAATCTTTACGTGCAACCGTAATACGGTTTTCGGTACTTTCTAACTGGGCCGATAAATCGCTGAACTGTTGTGTAGCCCTTAATTCAGGGTAATTTTCGGTAATGGATAATAATTTACCCAAAGCCTGACTTAATTCGCCCTGTGCAGCCTGGAATTTTTGGATGTTTTCTGGCGATAAATCATCAGCTTTAACTGTCATCTGCGTAGCTTTTGCACGTGCTTCGGTTACCGCCGTTAATGTGCCCTGTTCAAATTTAGCAGCACCTTTTACCGTTGAAACAAGGTTAGGGATCAGATCGGCCCTCCGCTGATATTGTGTTTGCACCGTTCCCCATTTCGATTTAACGTTCTCGTCCAATTTAACCATGCTGTTATACCCGCACGAACTTAAAGTGCTTACTGCAATTATTGCAGCCAGAATTCCAAATATTAATCTTTTCATTTTTATGGTTTTTGTCTTTTTAAGCAAATTGAATTATAGTTCAATTTACGAATTAGATATCAAATTGCATGCCTTTGTTACAGTTTCGATAATTATCTGTCAGGTTGGCAAGCTAAGGATAAAGTTTAAACTGATGTTTTTTGTTTTGAAGCGCAAAGTCTTTCGCTTTTTTTAACATTTGTTCCCGCTCTTCGCTTTACTTCGTGCCCGCTCCAATCGGGGCTAAGTACTTTGGGCTGTGGCACGGAAAACCTGCATAGTAGCAGAAAAACTGCCGCCTAAACCCCTGCCTGCTGCAGGCAGGCGATCGAACGGATCCCGACGTAAAGCCGGGAGGAGGTAGAGCGGGAAGAAAGCTCCATATGGAATACTGCAATTGCTTTCCAAAAAACATAACATTAGTTTGCTGAGAATTATTAGGAATATTATAGAATCATCAAATATGCTATGAGTTGTTTATCTTTGTACCATTCGGGATAAAAACCCGACTTGATATGCAAAAAGACATCGAAATTACTTTGCTCCCGCATCAGGTTGAGCAAACAGAGGTTATCAAACAGAAACTTGCCGAAGGATTAAAATTGTCCGAATCGAGGATAAAAGGCTACGAAATCTTGAAAAGATCAATCGATGCCCGCTCCCGTAAAGTAATTTTCCGCTTGCAGGTAAAGGTTTTTGTAGATGAAGAAGCCATCCCCGAAGTTTACACCATTAATTATCCTAATGTAAGCAATGCCAAACCCGTTATCATTATCGGTGCTGGTCCGGCAGGTTTATTTGCCGCTTTGCAATGTATCGAAAATGGATTGAAACCCATTATTATCGAACGGGGCAAGGATGTAAAACAGCGCCGCAGGGATTTGGCCGCGATAAATAAACAGGGGGTTGTAAACACCGAATCAAATTATTGTTATGGCGAAGGCGGTGCCGGAACCTATTCTGACGGTAAGTTATATACCCGCTCTAACAAACGTGGCGACATTAATAAGGTATTACAGGTTTTTGTAAATCACGGTGCAGAGCCCGATATTGCCATTGATGCCCGGCCACATATTGGTACCAACAAACTTCCCCATATCATTACCTCAATAAAAGATACCATTTTAAATGCCGGTGGCGAGGTGATGTTCGATAGCCGCATGACCAATATTTTAATCGAATTTGGACAGGTAAAAGGAATCGAAATCAATTTTGAAGAGAAGCTTCTTGCTGATGATATCATCCTGGCAACAGGTCACTCGGCAAGGGATGTGTACGAATTGTTGAACAGTAAAAATATTCTTATCGAGGCAAAACCTTTTGCCTTGGGTGTCCGCATAGAACATCCGCAGGAAATTATCGATTCGGCGCAGTACCATTGCGATATCCGGTCTGAATTTTTACCTCCTGCTTATTACAGTCTGGTAGAGCAGGTTGGTGCCAGAGGGGTATTTTCTTTCTGCATGTGCCCGGGAGGAATTATTGCACCATGTTCAACCGGAGAAAATGAAATTGTGGTAAACGGCTGGTCTCCATCCAAGAGGAATAATCCCTACGCTAACTCCGGTACTGTAGTTCAGGTTACCCTTAATGATGTTCAGGGCTACGATCCGTTGAGGATGTTGAACTTTCAATCAGAAATCGAAAAAGCAGCTTTTGAGGCCGGTGGAGGAAATCTGGTTGCCCCCGCACAACGGATGGTCGATTTTGTAAACAATAAATTATCGCTCGATCTGCCAAAAAACTCTTACCTGCCCGGAACCAAAAGTTCGATGCTCGATAATATTCTGCCCGGTTTTGTGTCTGATAGCCTGCGCGCTGCATTACCATTATTCGGGAAGAAAATCAGGGGCTATTATACCAACGAAGCCATTTTGGTAGGAGTAGAAAGCAGAACCTCTTCGCCGGTAAGGATACCGAGGGATAAAGAAACCTATCAACACCCACAGGTAAAAGGTTTATACCCTTGTGCCGAAGGCGCAGGTTATGCTGGCGGAATTGTATCGGCAGCCATCGATGGAATCAATTGTGCAAATGCAATATTGACCGCATCTTAACAAACTTTATATTCTACCATTTGTTATTTTGGTATGTTTAATATCACGAACGAAATAAAAAAAGCTTTCAATGGCGATGCATGGCATGGCAACCATGTAATGCAAACGTTGAACAATGTTAATCCTGCGAAAGCATTCAGCCATTTTGTGCCTGGTGCCCATTCAATTGCAGAAATAGCGCTGCATTTAACTGCCTGGACGGAAGAAGTAAGTTCGAGGTTAACCGGTAAAACAGCTGCAGAGCCAGAAATGGGAGATTGGCCTGAGCCCGAGGCCAGAACACCCCAGGCCTGGGAACGTATTATTTTTAATTTTAAAATTGCAAACGAAGAACTCATCCGGATCTGCGAATCGTTTAAAGATAACCAGTGGAATGATGAAGTGAAGAGTGAGCGGAATCCTGCTTTAGGTACAGGGGTAAGCAATGTAGAATTGGTAAGTGGTTTGGCGCAGCATCATGCTTATCACTCGGGTCAGATTGCATTATTATCAAAATATTAAGGACTAATAAGATGAAGAAAACACTGATTATAGGTGCATCACCAGATCCATCACGATATTCGTACAAAGCTGCCCACATGCTCAAGCGCTTTAACCACAACATTGTTAACATTGGCATAAAAAGGGGTGAGGTAGCGGGAGTAGAAATTGAAAAACCTGGTGAAATTTATCATGATATCGATACCATAACTTTATATATCGGTCCGGCTTTGCAGCCACAGTACCACGATTATATCCTCGCTACAAAACCAAAACGCGTAATTTTCAACCCCGGGACTGAAAATTACGAGCTCGAAAAATTGCTGGACCAACACGGTA
>NZ_DJDT01000188.1 GCF_002432345.1 Pedobacter sp. UBA5917 | reverse complement strand
GCCTGCCTTTGGATCATTTCGGATAACAAAAGAAAAAACCGCCGTTGTCTTTCTTAACCCCGTCAATCCTCTCTATTGATAAATGCGGGTGACCGATCCGTGTAATTTTGATTTGCGGTGATAACGCTGCATTTGGCAAAGGCATTAAGATTCTTCTTAATGTTTAAATATACTGGCCAGCAAAAACCAGTTGCCATATTATCCCTTAAAAACTACCTGCCTTTTTTATTACCTTTCCACAATTTACCCAATACATTATTGAGTAAGCTATCCTGCCCATGGATTAGTATACTTCTTTTCATTTCCTCCAGGGCATCATCCGAAATCTGCCATCCAAGTGGTAATACAGGCCACGAACGGTTGATTTTAACTTCGGTTGGAGCGAAAGGATGGTGTTTCCATTTCTGTTGCCTTGCCATGGCTGCATTTGTACTATCGGCCGCATTGCCATTTCCGCCAATGGTATTAAGCAGGCCCTGCACCGGGCCAAGCAGTTCGTAAAGGTTTTTGGCCGGCTTTGGCGCATCGATTGATTTTACTGAATTGGAAAGGGAAAGCAGGTTGATCGAGAGTCTTAAATTGTTATAAGCCTCCTCTTTACGTACACGCTCAAAAACCCTGATGATCTGTAACGAAGTTTGCCCTCCCGAATTTTCTATCGTACCTCCATCCGTAAAATGGTGGTCCTGATCAAATTTTCCCGTTGGGGAAACATAGGGGAACCTGGCACTTAAAAACGCGGCTGCGCTTAAGGGGATATCTTTTCCCTTTAGCAGATCCTGTATAAAAATAACCGCCGGAAAATCATCCTTATTGAGCAATACCGGAGCAGTAATGCCCTTATGTGCGGTGTTAATATCAAAAGTATTGGAGAAAAGCAACGGAATATCGGTATGCTTAGACGGGTACAGCGTGGAAAGCGGAATATCGTAATCGATCTGATAGTTTTTGTTTAGGGAATAACCCAGGATTTTTTCCTGCAGGCGTGCACGGTCGTCGTAAAAATCGGCCCCGAGTACCGACATGGGTACATCCCTGCCAAAAATCCCCACAATGTTACCGGTTAAGTAATCTTTTCGGAACACCTCCTTTACATAATCAAGATCCATCATTTTATCGGCAAGCCCGGCTTTTTTCTGAAAAGCACATAACAGTGAGAAGCCTACCGTGCCGCCCGATGCACCGGAGTATGAAAATACATGACGCGTAAAAGCTTCGCCAGAAGGCAGTCCTGACGAATTTATTTTTTGGTTCAGCCGGCTGATCACCATAGTTGCCCAGGCTGCTGCCCGTATACCTCCACCATAAGAGTTAACAAAATAAACGGGATACCCCGTACTATCCGGATCGTTCTTTGCAAACTGTTCAATTTCTTTCCTATGGTCATCCAGCCAGTAACGTACATACTGGGTAAGCGAATCCCGTGGCGCAGAATTGTTGTTAGAAACCTCTACCTCGTGAAAACTACTGATCCATTTGGCCGAACCAATGGCAGAGCATACCAGCAGGATGGTGATTAACTGGATGCGCCATTTGTTGCTCAGTGCAAGCAGAAAAGAAAACAGCAGCGCATAAGTAATCAATGCCCAGATTACAATATTGAGTGTAAAAAAGCGGTCGATTGCCGTTAATGGAATAATGACAAAATCGAGGTTAAAGAGGATAAAAAAAAGTGCAGCAGCCAATCCTGCAATCACCGCAAGCCTGGCCATATTAAAATTGTACCTTTTTTCGAGGTTATCCCTAAGGGTAACCGTGATGAGGAAACCCGATCCCAGCAGGAAAAGATCCATGCACAGGAACGACAATTTTCCAAAACCGTTTAACAGCTGGATAAAATAAAAGGCACCGCATAAGCCCACAATAATAAAAATGCTGATCCAGTATTTCGCAACCAGCAATTCGCCATCTTTTAAATAAAAGCGTTCAATCCGTTTCCTCCTGATTATCTGAACACCCAACCAGATAGACACCAGGAGTAAAAGCATTGCCGGAATATCATCCAGAAAATAAGGTATATGATAAAGCTGCATGGTTTTGAGCATGGCCAGGGCAGGAATAAAAAAGGTTAATATGCCTAATAACCGGGCATAATCCAGCGGTATTTTTTCTTCATGTTCATCAAAAGATGTTCCTTTTTGAACCACCAGATTAACTTTTGCGGGCGCTTTGATATAAAGCTTTGGCAGGTACCAGTTCATCGCTGCCAGGATACAGACCGAAGTAAGCAATAATATGGTGCCGGTAGTGGAAGTATTGATTGTTACCATGAGGTCCTGCCCCTGATCTGACAGATTGAGCAGGGCAAAAAAGACCAGTTGAAGGATCACCACAATACGGAACTGCCAGGTAATGGTTAACAGATCCATAAAACCTGTTGAAAGACCGGAAAGCCAATAGCTCAAGCGCTTTAACAGGTTGATACGGAAGGCAAAATACAAAAAAACAATAATGAGCAGTAAGAACTTTGCCTTTGCCATGCTGCTTGCCAGAAGTGCCTCACCCGGAAGCCCCTGATTAAAGCGTTCGATACTTTTAAGCAGATAAATATTTTCTAAAACATCAAAGATTGCCGCGATAACCAGTGCGGTAATTAAATAGAAAAACTCCTTTCTGCTGAGAAAATACAGAAGTGCTTTTTCCTGTGCTATTACAGCATGATCTTTACTTTCGGGATTGGAATCGGCTATTTTTGTAGCCCGATATAACGGTCTGTTTTCAACATAGCGGTTAAAAAGCACAATACCGGCCGCTACATAAAAAAAGATAAAAAAGAAATCTGCATGTATATTTCTTTTGGCCATCTCTGGTCCGCATATATTCTCGCCTTTAACAATATCTGCCCCATAATCCCTTTCAAATGCATAATTGTCCGGCCTGTCCCACTCAGTAAGGATGGTTTTCTGCAAATTATTTTCGGAAGCCAGCTGAAAAGAAGTCATTCCCCAGTGTGCATGGTCGGAAAAAAGGAGGAAACTGTTTTTCAGGGTCATACTTCCGGTAACCAAGAGCCCCGCAAGAAGCAGATAAGGGATAAAAAACCTGATTTTGTTGATCATAATGTCTGGCTTTTATTTAAGGTGCTAATTTGATTGCTTAATAGTTTAGATGAAAATAGTTTCAAAAAAACGATCAGATTAAATATACAACAATCAACTCATTACCAAATACTTAAAAACAGGTATTCTTTATGCGATAAAAGTAAAATGGCATCATCCCGATCCGATAGCATTGGAGGAAACGTAACTTGTAACGATTTTACATCAGGTAGTGGAACGGGTATCCTTCGACTCCGCTCAGGATGACAGTTCTTATTGGGTCATCTCAACATGAACGCAAGCGCTAAAACTTGCGCTAGAGCCGGTAAACAGAATCCATCGCTAAACCACAGCTTTTTTCGGCTTGCTTTTATACTTTTTCCCCAGGTACAGGATTAAACCTGTAATAGGCAAACTGGCACTGATTAGACTCACTAAAAAAGCGATTATTTTACCAAAAAAGCCGGCAACCTGACCAGTATGGATATCGTAGTTCAAAGCATTGAGTTTTGCGCCGGGGCTTTTGGAGCTATAGGGAATAAAGTTTAAAAGTTTTCCCGAATAACGGTCGAATGAAAAACCGCTGTTATAACCAAAATGCAGGGGTTTGGGATAGGCAGTAATCGAAATTGGAGCGCTCTGTTTTGAACCTGGAAAAATCAGAAAAGAATTCGATTCCGGAGATTGCAGCCTTGCCACATCAAAAGCTTTATCAATGGCTAATGCCGAATCGGGATAATTGACTTTTAGCGTGCTGTCTGATTTAAATGCTTCTTTATCCTTCGGATATACCTTACCTAAATTGGCCACATTTGCAATCCCTTTCCGCATCCATTGAAAACTAAAAGATAAACCGGTTATTGCCAATATAATCGCGAAACTGGTGATGTAAAATCCCAGTACATTATGCAGATCATAATTAACGCGGCGCCATCTTCCCCTCCATTTAATGCTAAAGCACCTCTTCCGGTCTGATTTTCTTTTTGGCCACCATAAAACCAGTCCGCTAATCATAATCACCACAAATATGATCACGCAGATCCCATTTACGAGTTTACCAATTTTTGCCGGAAGAAAAAGATTGAGATGTACTTCTTTGATAAAGAGAAAGAAATTTTCTTTGATGATCTCGGTATGCAGGTACGCACCCGAATAAGGATTGTAATAAACAGATTTGGCTACCTTTTTCTGTAATATCCTTACCTGCGCTGCCCTTTCGGGTCCGTAAAAAATAACCAGCGTAATTTTTGCTTTCGGGTATTTGGCTGTTGTTAACGCTTTTAATTCAGAAGGCTTAATAAAAGGCTTTTGTTCTGCCTTAACCGTTCTGTATGAATATAAAACATCCTGTATATCGTCCTGAAAGCAGAAAATACATCCTGTAATGCTCACTATAAAAACCGCGAGGCCCGAAATAAATCCGAGCCAGCGGTGTAAGAATAAAATCAGCTTTTTAAAATTGCCCATTCCTTAAAATTTGAAAGCAATGTTCGCAATTACCTCACGGAGCATCTGCGGGTTCATGGTGCTGTTACCTACCCAGTAAGGTGTGTTACCGATATTGTTCATTTTTAAGCCCAAACGGTATTTCCTTTGATCGTAAAACAATGCTGCATTATAAATTTTGTATGAAGGCAAAATAAACTGTCCGAGCGCAATGGTATTAATTGCATAATTTTTAGTGGCATAATTACCCCCAATACCTGCACCAAGCCCCTGTAGTATCCCACGGTTTACACGATAACTCATCCAGAAATTAACCAATTGTTCAGGACCGGCTGAAACAGGGCGCAAACCATCTAAATTTGCACTCGTATTGGTATAACGGCTGTCGTTATAACCGTAACCGGCAATCAGGTTTAAACCGGCAATGGGGTTGGCAATCACCTCAACTTCTACGCCTTTGCTACGCTGCGTTCCATTCTGTATGCTCAACTGCGGATTTAACTCGTAAGCACGCACAATATCTTTCACTTTAATATCGTAATAGCTTACATTTCCACTTAAAATACCTTTAAAAAGATCAAACTTTACGCCACCCTCTAATTGGTTTGCCTGCTCTGGCTTAAAAGCATTTCCTTCGAAATCGGTTCCGGTTTTATTGGCAAAACCATTCTGATAATTTGCGAATAAAGAAACCTGCTCAGGTAAAATCTGGTAAACCAAACCAAATTTTGGAGAATAAGCGGTTTGTTTATACCCATTTGAAGTAACGTTTGTAGAGTTGTTCAAAATGCCATTGTTCACAAAACGATCGATACGTAAACTCAATAAAGCGTTCAGGTTATCGGTAATGTTAACCACATCAGCCACGAAAGCACTGTAGGTAGTGGTATTGGAGCGCGTAACCAAAGTGGTTCCGGCCGGACGGTTTGCGTAAGCCGAATCTACCTTGGTCTGGTTAAATTTATAATAATCAGGGCCGGGATTGGAAATGCTTACAAAATCAAAAACATCGTTCAGTTTAGCACCCCTTAATGCAGCCGTTGCCCCTGCCGGATTGTAGTAATCGTTATTGCTAAAACGGTTAAAAGTAATATTGGTATTGGTATGCAGGTAATCGAGACCAATGGTTAACCTGTTCCTGATTCCGGCCACTTTAAAATCGCCAAGAATAGTCTGCTGGATCTCGGCATTCAGGTCTGTTCCGTTAGGTTCCCAAACCATGCGTTCGAGGTAAAAATCGTCGTTATAACTTTTTGCCGGGGTTGTTGCTGCTTTCACTGCTGTGAGCGACCTTACTTTAGCACCCGGAATTAAATAATAATATGGAGAAGAACCGCTCGATCCGCTTGTTGTTAAGCTCAGATTTGTCTGTGATTTCCAGTTATTGGAGATTTTATAATCCATTTGCCCGAAAACATTGGCGTTCTCGCCTTTTTTGATCATATCGCGGCTCGAAAATGAACTTCTGTAATTAATGTTCACATCTGCAGCGCTCGATACACCAAACTGCGAAACGGGCGTACCGCCATAAAAATACAAAAACTGGCTTCCGGCGCTCTGCAACTGGTTAAATTCGGCATCCAATAGAAATGTTAATTTATCATTTACCTCGTACTTAATGCTAGGCGCAAATAAGAAACTCTTTCTGAAAGCATTCTCCTGAAAACCATTTTGAGAATTATAAGCCGCATTTACCCTAAATAATAATTTGCCTGCTGTATCAACGGGGGTATTAAAATCGGCCGTAACCCTGTTCAGACCGTAGCTGCCTGCGTAATAAGCCACTTCGCCACCTGTAGCCTTAAAAGGCTTTTTGGTTACACGGTTGATCAACCCACCATAAGAGCTCATTGAATTGCCGAACAAAGTAGCCGACGGGCCTTTTAAAACCTCGATACTCTCTACGTTTGCCGCATCAATGGCGGTGGTGATGTTACCTGCAAGACCGTTTCTTAATTTGCTTTGGGTAACAAAACCACGCAAAACAAAAGTTGTACCGCCAGAGCCTGCCCTCCCGGTTGATTCGAATGATTTGCTCACCCCTGCCGCATTTTTAAGCGCTTCATCAAGGTTATTGATCTGCTGGTCTTTTAACAATTCTTTACTGATGCTGGAATAAACCTGTGGATTTTCGAGGTTGTTTAAGGGCATCTTTGTTACATAAGGACTGCTTTTGCGGCTGAATTTATTTACCCTGCCGCTGCTGATACTTACTTCCTGCAGATCGGTATTGCTCATGCTCAATACAATTACGGGAATTTTATTGATCCCTTCTTTAACTTCGATGGTTCTTTGCTCTACTTTGGCACCAACCTGTTTAATAATAAGGGTATAAGTACCGGTAGAAACTTTTAATTCGAAATTACCTTTATCATCGGTAGTGGTACCGTAAGGGGTATTTAAAAGATATACCGAAACATTATCAGCAGGTATTGATTCAGAAGTGCGTACCGAACCCACAATTGTAGTTTTAGCATTCTGCGCCAATACATTTAGTGGACATGCAAAAAATAGTACAAGGATGGTAAAAAGTATTTGGCTTAAAGCCGAAGAATTTTGTAAAGATCTCTTCATTTATTTAGACTTATTATTAATAATGCGCGAAGATATAAAAGATCCAAAAAAAACCATCACGATCAGGAGAAATTATAATACAATTTTATTGACACTATCTACTTCAGGAACAAATAGATGGACAATACCAACAATAAAATGGACAATACTATCATCAATACTGATATTAATGTGATAGTTATTGGATGAAACGAAATGAAAAATCCTTCGACTACGCTCAGGATGACAGCATTGGGGAGAATTTACATTCGAAATAACAATCAATAAAAAGCTTATAGCAATCAAATACGACCAAAAACAAAGAAGCTGCAAAAATTGCAGCTTCTTTGTTCCTTATCTTCATTTTAATTATTAGAATATCCCGGATTTTGATCTGCTTCGGATATATCATCGTTCTGTTTAATTTCCTGTAGCGGAATTGGGTAACGGTTATGGAAAGGCTGTATAGAACCACTTTCCTTTGTCCATTTGTTACGTGCTTTAACAAGATCTACCAATTTTCCGATCCTGATCAAGTCCATCCTTCTCCATCCCTCAAAACAAAGCTCGCGCATGCGTTCGTCCATAATGGCCGTTCTAAAATCCTGTTGCGACATTGCCGCACTCCATTTTTTATTATCAGGCAAATTGTTGTTCCACGCCCTTCTTCTTACTGTTGTATTTACCAAATCTACCGCCTGCGCAGTGGCACCGGTTTCATTTAAGGCTTCGGCATAACATAAAAGCACATCCGAATAACGCAGGTAAAAAATATTCTTGCCCGAAAGCCAGAAACTCAGCGTACCATCGGTTCTGATATCTTCGTATTTTTTCACATGCGGATCCAGCTCATCGCCACCAAATGTTGGGTTAAGCACAGGGGTTTTTCCTTTATAGGTAAAATCGTAACGGATGCTCTCTCCTTTCCTCACATCGCCATCTTCCCAAAGTCCGCCTGCGGTTGCATCTTTATAACAATATTGTGTGGGCACCATCAGGTCGTAACCGCCAAAATAGGCGTATTGATCAATTTCTGCTAAAGATCTCGATCCCATCTGCCATTGGGTTTGGTTATTATCCGGATAAACATTAGTGAACTGAAATTCGTAGATAGATTCGGTGCTGTTGGGTTTTGTGGGGTTCCAGAGGTCGGCATAATTGGCCACCAGCTGGTAGGTACCTGCATCTACTATCTGTTTAAAAGTATCCCTGGCTTTGGCAAAATCGCGTACACCCGAGCTAACCGGCGCATACATGTATACTTTACCCAATAGCGCCAATGCAGCACCTTTGGTGGCTTTACGTTTGTCGGTTTGTGTTGCAGGCAGGTATTTCACGGCATTTTCGAGGTCGGAAACAATGCTGCTGTACACTAAAGTTAAAGGCTGACGCTTGGTTCCATACTCAGCAAATTTTGCCTGATCTATCAAGGGTATTTCGCCCCAATACTGGCTCATCTCGAAATTAAGTGCTGCCCTGATGAAAGAAGCATCTCCCAAAATCCTGTTTTTGCGTTCCGGATCTTCCGTATTTAAGCTTAAAGCATAAATTACTTTTGCAGCAGCAGAAATTACCGGCCAACGGCTGTTCCACTGTTCTGCAAGGGCAGTATTACTAGCGGTCAAGAAGCCGTTATAACGGTCTAAACCTGCCTGACGGTCGTCGGTCCTCACCTGGTAAGCCCCTTGTTGTGCTTCATCGGTGCCCAGGGTAAAAACAAAACCTCCCCTATCTTTTTTGGTGTTACGCCAACTGGTATACAAGCCCAATACCAAAGGTTCGATATTATCGAGGCTTTTAAAAACCTGTTCTTCAGTAAGTGCTGTTTGTGGTTCTTCTGTTATAAATTTTTTGCACGATCCGCTTAGTATTACCAATAAGGCAAGCATGATCAAACTGTATTTCCTTTTCATTGTAATTTCTCTTAAAGTCCAATATTAACACCAAAAACAAACATTTTTGAAGTTGGATAACCATCACCGCCTTCAGGATCGTAACCTTTGTATTTGGTTACGGTTAACAGGTTCCTGCCGGTAACATATACACGGAGGTTGCTGATTTTCGCTTTTTTCATAAAATCCTGCGTAAAATTATAGGCGAGTGTTAAGGCCGACATCCTTAAATAAGATGAATTTTGTACAGCATAGTCGGTTTCTCCGATACCATATCTACCGCTTCCGGTATATGCCCTCGGGATGTTGGAACCGGTGTTGGTAGGCGTCCAACGGTTAAGTTCGTCTTCGTGACCCGAATATTCGCCCGTTCCGTTCAATAAACCTTCGTAAAGTCCGCTAATCGCTTTTCCACCATAGCTGTAATTGAAAACAGCATTCAGGGTGAGGTTTTTATAGGTTACATCTGTAAAGAAACCACCATAAAATTTAGGATCTTTTTTACCCACTACAACACGGTCGGCATCATCAATCTTTTTATCGCCATTAATATCAACCGGAACAATATCACCAGGATGAATGGTGCGGCCGCCATAATCAATCCCCTTGATACGATCCATATCGGATTGCTGCGCAATTTTTTCAAACTTATAGGTATAAATAGAATTGAGCGGCTGGTTAAGGAAGAAATTGCCTTCCCTTTGGATCTCCACTCCGGTAAATCCGCCATAATTATAAATGGCATCTACATTACCGTAAAGTTTGGTGATTTTGCTTTTATAGGCAGAAATATTGGCGCCCATGTTCCATTTTAAATCATCGCCTTTCAATATCACACCGTTAATGTTAAAATCGAATCCCTGATTAAGCAATGAGCCCACATTGGCAATGGTATTGTTAAATCCTGATGTGGTTGACAGGGTTCTTCTCATCAACAAATCGTTGTTATGAATCAGAAAATAATCTGCATTAAAAGTTAACCTATTATCTAAAATAGCAATATCCAATCCCAGGTTAAGCTGTTTCTGCTTTTCCCAAACCAGATCCGGATTTCCTAAACGACCGTCTGATACATAGGTAACCGACCCATTTGTAAATACAGGGCGATAAAGAGAACGGTAAGCAAAATCATCAATTTTCTGGTTTCCGGCGATACCGTAACCGGCACGGATTTTAAGCACATTGATTCCTTTGATATCTTTGAAAAAATCTTCGTTTGCAACATTCCATGCAAGTGAAAGTGATGGAAAAAGGCCCCATTTGTTGCCATTGCCAAATTTTGATGAACCATCATATCTTCCGGTAAGGGTTGCAAAATACTTGTTATCGTAGCTGTAATTAAACCTGGCCACGTAACTGATCAATGAATTGGTTACAAAATCAGAAGATAACTGGAACTGATCTTTCAGATATGCTCCACCGAGGTATTTGTAAGAAAAATCGTCGGTAGCGAAACCAGAGGCATTTACCTGGTTATAATTATAATTGTTCTGGCTCAATCCAAAACTCAGTATACCGGAAAAACTGTTTTTACCGAGGGTTTTATCATACGAGATCGAATTATCCCACTGCCAGTTTACCCAGCTTTCTTTTTTCTGCGTAGCACTACCATTAGTGGAGTTCCTAAGCGATTGGCCTAAACTTTTAGGGATATAATTATAATAATTCTGGTTCCTAACATCCAGGGCAATACTCGAACGAACATTTAATCCCGGAATGATGGTGGCCACCACGTAATTATTGGTTAACAAACGGTTTAAATTGCCTTTACCATCAATGTTCAAACTCCTGATGGGGTTATAAAGATCGGTACTTTGGATACCTTTCCAGCTTAAATACGTAACCTGATCATTGATGGGTAAAAGCGGATTGGCATTGGCCGCGATACCGAATACACCACCATCGATATAAGATTCTTCGGTACGCGAGAAATTGGTGTTCGTACCGATTTTTAACCAGGGTTTTATTTTCTGGTCGAGGTTGATCTGACCGCCATAACGTTTATAGTTGGAGGTTTTTAGCAATCCCATCTGATCGGTGTAGTTAAAACTCACATATACAGCACCATCCGGCCCACCTTTAGAAAACGTTGCAGTATGGTTTTGCTGTATGGCCGTGCGGGTAATTTCGTCGAGCCAGTTATACGATTGTCCACTACGGTACACACTCAGTTCATCCTGACTAAATGCGATAGAATTTGTGCCCAGCAACGAATTGATATAAGTTTGGCGGTTTGCAGTAGGATTATCGTCCATATATTTATTGGCATAAGCATCAATACGTAAATCAGCAATCTGCTGTGCATTTAGGTATGGGATATTTTTGTTGAACGACTGTACACCGTACCAACCATTGTATTCGATTTTGCCATCGCCGTTTTTGGCCCTTTTGGTGGTAATGAGTACCACTCCATTCGCGCCCCTGGAACCGTAAATTGCCGTTGCAGAAGCATCTTTCAAAATGTCGATACTTGCAATATCATCAGGGTTGATGGTATTAAAGGCTTCTTCGATTACCAGTCCATCTACTACATAAATCGGGTTCGAGCCATATTGTATGGAATTGTTTCCGCGCACCTTAATGGATACAGCGCCACCCGGCCTGGGATCGTTACTTTGCACCAGCACGCCGGCAACACGGCCCTGAATGGCCTGATTGATATTGGTTACGGGCATTTCTTTAATTACCTTTTCGCCAACACTGCTTACCGAACCGGTTAAATCGCCCTTTTTAATGGTTGCCCCTACCACCGTAACTTCCTGAAGCTCGCTCGTTGTAGATACCAAAACGATATTCATGCCCACCCCTGCCGGCCGTTCAACACTAGCATAACCAAGGGAAGAAAAAACAAGAACTGCGCCTGCGGGTACTTTTAAACTGAATTTTCCATCGGGATCGGTAGAGGTTGCGATAGTGGCTCCTTTTACCTTGACAGAAACGCCGGGGATAGACATTCCATCATCTTTGCCCGTTACTTTTCCTGATGCGCTTACCAGCTCCTGGGCCGAAAGCACATTACCTTGCAATAACACCAAAAACATCAATAACGACGCTATTTTGGGCAAGGATTTTACAATATAATTTAACATACGAAAGATATTTGATTAGTGCGGATAAACTTACGATGAAAATAAAAGCCTATAAATGGATAATCGTTACCAATACATGGACAATACTATCATCATAAAAACAACATCAATCTTCGTTTGCATCAACCAATACACATTTTACGTCAACGATTTTTAATACAGAAATTCATAAATAGACAAAAACAGCTGTTTTATTGGCCAAGATTTTATACACGAAAGCACGCGGATAAATACAGATTTAAAGCTAAAGTGTGCCGGTGATCTGCGAAGACCCAAACTATGGCGGTGGGGAAATATCGGAGTTTTTTTGACCACAGATACACACGGATTTAGATGCAAAAATATACCCGTGGTCAATGGAAGGCACAGGCCATTGAGTTCGAGATGTGTTGCTCCATAATTTTTACATCAAAAAGCCTGCAGGTAATACCTACAGGCTTAAAAATACGAGTGCAATCAATCCCAAATAACCAATGAATATACTTTATTGCAATCCAATCTTTTTTTGAAAACCTTTTATCCTATACCAGATAAAAATAGCGGTTAACAACACACACAGACCTACGCCGATTACAATGCCACTAAAATTTTGGGCCAAAACACCAAGCAGTATAATTCCGCTTCCAACCACTACCATAGAAATGGCGATAACTTTTATCCCAAATATGTTCTGTTTTTCGGCTGATAAGTTTCCGCTTATTTCTTCTTGAGTGTGCTGCTCAACCGGAGCAAGCATAAAGGGTGCCCCAATTAAATTACGGCTGGCATAATACAGTTCGAAAATAGCCAATAAAAGCACTGGTAAACCTACGCCTACGATGGTTTCGACGGTACGGCTAAATTTGAGGTCGAAAGCTGCCGGTGTAATGATTTTAAAAAACAGGCTCACCAAAAGGGATGTTGCAGAAATAAATACCAAAGAAAAAGAAGTTTGCCTTTTCGAAAACAACGACCAGATAATCGGTCCGAAAAGGGCGCCACCTGCAATGGATGCGGTACTAAGCACTACTTCTACCACGCCACCTGCCCTTGGTATGAGTATGGCCACGATAATAGTAGCTGCACCGAATATCAGGGTAAATAACCTTGCCATAAAAATCATCTCTTTTTCAGATGCTTTTTTCCTGATTAGGGCTTTATAAATATCGTTTGCAAAAACCGTTGCCACTAAATTAATGGTTGTGTTCGCTTTACTCGAAGTAGCCGAAATCATCCCAGCCAATACCAGACCTATTAAACCAGCAGGAAGTACTTTCTGGCAAAGCATCATATAAGCACCTTCTGGCTCCAGCCCCTGTAAATTTGGATTAATGATGCGGTAGATCATAGGTGGGATCATCCATATTACCGGGCTCACAAAATATAAGATAGCAAATAAGTAAGCTACTTTTTTAGATTGTTTTACGGTTGAAACGCTGGTATAACGCTGCACATAAGACCAGTTACCGCCAATATAAAACAACTGATAAACAATAAAAGCCAGCATAAACTCGAAGGTATAATCGGCATTAAAGGGTTTAAAAAAATCGACTGGGGCTTTTGCAAAAAGCTGCGAAGGTCCGCCGATCTCTTTAAAAGCTATGGGTATTACAATCAGTACCGAAGCGGTTAAAATCACAAACTGCACCACATCGGTTACCAGAACCGCCCATAAACCACCTGCCGCCGTATAAAGCACAATAATTAACCCGATTACGATAATACAGGTATTTAAGGAAAAGGGAGTGGCCACATGCACCATTTTGCCTACCGGGTAAAGTACCGCAGCTGTTGCAAATAAACTCAATAACAAAATGAGGTAGGTATAAAACTGTTGTGTTTTAACACCGAAGCGTGTACGCAGGTAATCGGCAGCCGTCATTGCGCCGGTTTTCTTCCATCTTGCAGCAATAAACCTGGCCACCAATAAGCCGCTTATGGCCATGGTAAGCTGGATTACATTGGCTACCAAACCACTTTTATAGGCAATGGATCCCCACACCACAAAAGTACCTGCAGAAAAATAACTGATAAAAAGCGAAAGTCCGTTGATCCACCATGGGGTTGCACCGCCGGCTTCAAAAAATGCCTGTCCGCTTTTGCTTCCTACCCGCGTAAAAATCAATCCGATTGAAAAAATGAGTATGGCAAAAATCGCCATTACATAGAAATCTAAGGTTACCATAGTTTGTATTTTATGCGTAACACCTTACGCTGAACAAAGCGGCGGGAGTTAAAGCTGAGGGATGTTCCAAGTTAATTTTTATCTGTCTGGTGTGCACCGGCGAATCGAATCTGATCACATTCCGGGTTTGGTAATTGCCTTCCTTTTTATAAAGCAATTTACCATTTTCATCGGTGATGGTATAATCCTGCACGCAAAACGGCATCCTGTTTTCGGGGTGTCCCATTAAAACAGACTCCATGGGGTGATCAAAATCGGTATCAAAAGCGAGGTTAATTTCGCTTATCTGCTGTTCATTGTCCCAATTGAGCGTAATTTCCGGTTTCGGATCATGATAGGCAGCCGTCCATGCGTTCGGATTTACAGTTGGTCTGTCTATGCCATTTTTTAAGTTATTTACACCATAAAATTCCAATGCGGGTTCAAATTTCAATGCAATATTTAATCCCGCCGGCCGGCGTTGTGGGCACCAGAACTCAAATTCTTCCACGCCGATATCTTCTGGTGGAGTTTGTTTGCCAAAATTAGAAACGGCCTTATTCACCAGATTAAAGGCAGATAACATGCCTGTGATGCGTTGCTGGCTAAACTTTAACTTAACCTCGGGATTCTTTTCAAAAATCAGAAACAGATAGGTTTCTTCCGTTGGTATAAAATCGAATGACAACACCACATCATGCAATCCTTCGCCACGGCTAAAAGTTTTGGTTTCGATGGTAATATCGGGTGTGTAATTGCCTGCTTTAATACTTTTTCTGAGCTGAACGCTCAAGGTTGTCTGCTTTTTCACATTAATGGAAAAAGATATTTTAGGCATTGCACCTGCCTTAACAGGAATAAGCTGTGCAGAAGAAAGCGTTAAATCCACATATTCCATCGCCTTGCTCAACTCATCAATTTTTAGCTCGCTGCTTGCCTGCAGGTTTGCTTTCTGTACCAGGTCTTTCTGATCGGTGTGATTAACATCCGGAATGTACTGCCCTGCGCGGATCAGTTCTTCCTGAAGCAAAGTGATGTGCTTATCTGCAAGAATATCTGCCGGAAAAATGTTTTTATCGGTACAGATTGTTGCAGCCAGGGCCACTGCCTGTGCCACATAAGCGCTTGTTGCCATTACCCGAGTAGATGCAAATGCCACATGACTGGCGCTGATGATACGCCCGGCCAAAAACAGGTTTTTAATATTTTTACTGTAAAGTGTGCGGTAAGGAATCTGGTAAATGCCTTTACTGTGCCATTGGTTACAACCCGGTTTTTCGCTGAATACGCCATCAGCCGGATGGAGATCGATAGACCATCCACCATAAGCAACGGCATCAAAATGGGTGCGCTGTTCTACAATGTCTTTTTGATTGAGCATATAATCGCCTTCAAAGCGCCTGCTCTCCCGTTTGCCTGGAATGGTTCCCACCCATTCTAAAGTAAGGTTTTCGGCTTCAGGGAAATTACCCGAGTTTTTGATATAATCCCAGGTACCATAAATCACCTTCCAAAGTTCCCATTTTATTTTTTCGGTATCGTGTACGGTATCCAATCGTCCGCCATATTCGAGCCACCAAAGCCTGCAACCATATTCCTTTGTATTAAAACTTCTGAAACGTGGTATTTCAGTGATGTCTTTTAAAGCAAATTCGGGTGCGGTGTATTTAACCGGTCTTCCGGTATCTTTTGAATAAAAATACATAGAATGGCCGAGCAGTTCACCATATTCGGCTGTTGGCGCAAATTTTTCGTCAAACTCATCTTTACTTTCGGCCCCCATCCTAAAGGAGGCACCGGCCAAAAAGCCAACAATTCCATCGCCGGAACAATCGCAAAAAAGCGGTGCACTAATCTGGTAATGGGTAGAATTCTGACTGCAGAAGCCCAAAACGGAAGAAATAACCTCAGAACCTGATTTTTCGAGCTCGTAAACAGCTGTGTTTAGCAACAGTGTGATATTTTTCTCCGAAGCCACCTTATCCAATAGAATACTGTCAAAAATTAATGGATTACCTTCAGGATTACGGAACATATTTTCGACCAATAATTCATCTATTACACCACCCTCGCGGCTCCACCTGTTATTGTTCCCCAAGTGAGAGGTAGCGCCCAAAATCCATAAGCGTACCTCGCTAGATGAATTTCCGCCCAAAACCGGACGGTCCTGTACCAATACAACCTTTAGCCCGGCCCTCGCAGCAGTTACAGCAGCGCAAACACCAGATAATCCACCTCCCACAATCACCAATCCGGTTTCTAAAAATATTTTTTTGGGGGATCTTTTCTCGGAAAAACTTGTTTTTAGCATGATATTTTATTTATAGTGAACCGTTTCTTGATAGATCACAAATTTTGTAGGCGTTAAAACCTCTATTTTTACAGCATCGCCAGTAACTCCTTTTACCTCAACCACAGTGATTTCTCCTGGTTTCAACGAGGGGATCAGTTGTTCACCGAATGCTGTTTTAAGGCGATAGTTTTTAATACTCTGGTAAGGAAAATCATTTTTAATACCCAGCTGTAATTTCAATGTGCCATTATTGATCTCCATAACCTTTAAACTAATGGGCGACATTTCTTTTTGGTAGGTAAAATAAGCCGGACGGGGCGAACGATCGGCCGTAACAAGGCCCCAGGGCCTGTATCCGCTCGGGTTGGTACCTACGTGGCGGCTTTGGTAATCGTTATAACTCCACCATGATGCACCTATGATATACGGCCTATCACGGATAATCCTGGCCACTTCTTCGATGTGTTTAACCTGTCCGGCTTCGGTTGCCTGATCGGCCCTAACACCCCATTCGGAGATCAGAATAGGCTTATCCGGATACAAGCTGTGGATATTATCGAAAATTTTGACATGGTTTCCATAAGTGTTTGTTGATATGAAATCGCAGTATTGCGAAGCCTCCGCTTCGGGGGTTTTGGTCATGCTGTTCAATATCATGGTTGCAAAGGTGTACAACCTCGACGGGTCTTCTTTGCGGCCAAATTCGATCATATCTTTTGTCCAGTTTTGTCCTTCAGGTGTACCCGATGCATACTCGTT
>NZ_DJDT01000187.1 GCF_002432345.1 Pedobacter sp. UBA5917 | reverse complement strand
GCAGGAATTCGGCGAGCAGGTTTAGTGCGAACGCTACCGATATCAGTCTTGCCTATAAAAAAAGCTTTAAAAAGGAAGGTCACGAACTCGATTTCCTTTACAATTCGAGTTTTGGAAACAATACCATCAATGCTTCGCAAAATTCTGCGTACCTGAACGGGAATTATCCTACAACAGGATTGATCAGCTCAAATCCGGGTAAAGAAAATGAAACTGAAATGTCGGTAAACTATACTTTACCAGTAAGTAAAAAATTCACCCTCGAAAGTGGCGCAAAACTGGTTATCGACAACCTGAACAATAATGTAATTACCGATACTTTAACGGCAAACGGCACTTATGTTAACAATGCAAACCAAACCTATGGCTTTAATTACAAAAGGAATATTTATTCGGCATATTTATCGGCATCTTTTTCACTTTTTAAAGATTTTATTACCGGAAAAGCAGGGCTTAGGTATGAACGTACAGGCAAAGTGGCCAACTTTTCGGGAGCAGAAATTGCCGGTTATAATACTTTTGCACCATCCTTTACCCTACAGCATAAACTGGATGAAACGCAATCGATCAAACTTTCATATACCTACCGGATAGAAAGGCCCGATTACGGCGACCTGAATCCTTTCTACAACATCAGCGATCCACATAATATCAGCACGGGCAATCCGCTGCTAAAACCTGAAATAGGCAATAATTTCGAACTTGGATACAGCAAAAACTTTAAAAATGGTGCGAATATTTATTTTGCAGGCTATTATCGCAGAAATACCGACGATATGCAGCAGCTTACCACCTACTATGATGTGCTTATGATAAACGGCATTGATTATGCTGCTGTTTCATTAACGCAGAGGTTTAACCTGGGTACGCAAACGAGCATTGGTGCGAGTTTATTTGCTTCGGTTCCGGTAACAGAAAAATTAAACCTGCGCACCAATATACAGGCTGGCAACCGCAATAATGTATCGCCGGGGTTGGCAAGTGTTAGTGCTTTTGCATACCGGGCCAATCTGAATGCAAGTTATGAATTTGGAAATAATTTATTGGCTGAAGTATTTGGCAACTACAACTCTTCCCAAAAAAACCTGAGAAGCACAAGGCCATCTGTTTTTAATTATAGCCTGGCGTTGAGAAAACAGTTTTTAAATAAAAATGCAAGTATTGGCCTCACCGCTGCAAATCCTTTTAATAAATACATCACCCAAAAACAGACCAGTTTTGGACCAAATTTCGACCAAACCAATCTGAGGTTGGTGCCGGTACAATCATTCGGGATTACACTATCTTATAAATTTGGGAAATTACAGTTCAAAAAAGATGCGAAGGAAGACAATAGCCCACAATTACCGGATGTAGGTGGAGGAAGATAAAGATTGATTACTTAATAGTAACCCCACCTGCCCAGCCGGTCAGGCAAGGATGCACACAGATAAACACGGATTTATATCTGTGTGCATCCCTTTTTATCTCCGATAATTGGGACAAAAAGTGATTAAATTATCACCTACAGCTTAAACTGAAGCGTTAAATAATAAGTTCGCGGATCGGAAGGCAAAATGCCGGGCCCCGGATAACCATCAGCCCGCCTTGTAAAATATTTTTCGTTCAAAAGATTATTAATACTGCCCGAAAGGGTAAACCATTTCCAGTTGTAACTGGTCGAAAAATCTACAATCTGGTAAGCAGGTACAATCCCATCTACAGCTGTTGGGGTACTCTCGGCATTTGTAGCATCAGAAAATTGTTTTTCTACGTAAGAATATTGCAAACTGGCATTAAAAATTTTGTTACCAAATGATAAACCGGTACGGAACAATAACGGTGGCACAAATTCTACTTCTTTATCCTTAATTGCGGTATTATTGGTGTTGATGTAACGGGCATTTATCAGCGAAAAATTGGTGTAGGCCACCAGTTTATACTTGCTCGCACCCTGGGTAAAGGCTTTTAACAAATCAGCTTCTACCAAACTCTCGAAACCTATATTGCGGCTATCGGCCACATTTGTCCTTAAACGGTAAATCATGTTGCTGGCATCGGTGGTAAAAACCGAGCCGATCCGGTCGTTGTATTTCAGGTAAAACACACTTAGGTCGTAATATAGCCAATCTTTTAAATTTCCCCTCACACCACCATCGGCAGTATATCCCCTTTCGTCTTTCAATAAAGAATCTACCCTCGCGTTCTGGTTCTGCACCCTTAAATCAGTGAAGTTTATCGACCTGTAATTCTGCGAAATATTGGCATAAAGCTCAACGGCAGGATGTGGTTTATAAGAAGTACCTATACCAAAAAGTATAAATGAACGTGGATTGCTTTTATTGTCGGTTTTAATCAGATCGGGAACACCGAATTGAAACTGGGTATAATTGCCTTTGGCACCCGTATAGATATACTCGAACCTCGCACCAGGCGTGATGCTCAGTTTAGGCGTTATCTGAAAGATATTTTCTGTAAAAATGGCTAGATTCGTACCCGGAAACCGGAAATCAGATTTATTCGCCTGGTTATTCAAAAAGTTAAAATCAGCTCCCGAACCGGTATCGGCATCACCCTGTTTTTTAAAAGTTAGTCCCTTATATGCCCTTGCACCTACCAGTAAACTATTGGTTTGCTTATTAAACAAGTTATATTGGTGCAATACCCTAAGCTCCGAACCGTAATTATCATATTTATCGGCCATCATATCCCTTGGTGTACCCTCGCCCGGATCGGGACGGTTGATATAGCTTAAAACCCCTAATGCATCTCTTCCGGCATCTAAATGATAGTTAATCCAATTCAGTTTGGTGCGCTCGCCAAGCTGATAATCGAGGCTTAGGTTAAACAAATTCCATTTTACCTTAAACCAGTTTCTTGCCCTAACCGATACCGAAGCATCTGCTTCGAACTGCTCATCTGTTAAGCCCCCCGGCTGTTGTGCCAGGTAATCCATGTGGGTATATTCGGCAGTTAATTTCAGTTTGCCGGTAAAAGCATAATCTAAGTGGGCATAAGCTGTATTTTGGTCGAAATGTCCGTTTGGCCGCCAACTATCCCCTTTTTTATATTGATAAAAGGCATAATAATTCAATTTTTTAACCTGCCCGCCAATGCTGTTAAATGAATTTAAAAAACCGTACGAACCCAGGGTTTGTCTGCTTGTAAATTCAAAAGGTTTATCCGTAGGGCCTTTTTTCATTTTGAAATTGATCATACCGCCAAATTGCGTACCATACTGCAAACTTGCGGCACCCCTTACAATTTCAATCCTGTCTAAAGCTTCGGTTGGTGGGGTATAATAACTTTCGGGATAACCAAGTGCATCGGCACTAATGTCGTATCCGTTCTGCCTCATATTAAAGTTAGATACCCTGCTTGGGTTAAGTCCACGGCCACCAATGCCCAATTGTAAACCACCGCCATCATATTCCCAAATATTTAAACCTGCAACACGGGCATATACCTGCCGCGCATTATTGGTAGCTAAATTGGCATTTATATTTTTGAGGTTGATTACTTCGGTTTTTTTACCGGCATATATGGCGGTTCCTTCTACCTGGTTCAGTTTATCGGCAACTTTATCGTTTATTTTGGTAATGTCTACTGCATCAAGCTCAATGGCCTTATCCAATTGCAGTATGATATCCATCTGCGCATTGCGATCAATGATTTCGATTGTTTTTTTAACGGTTGCAGCACCTACAAAAGAGATGGCGATGTTATATTTTCCGGCCGGTAAATCTTTGAATGCAAACTCACCATTAGCACCGCTTACCGTGGCTCTGCCCAGGTTTTTCAGCGTAATGGTTGCGCCTTCGACCGGTTTTTGCAACAAAGTTATTTTGCCGGCTATTTCAAATTGCTGGGCTTTGGCAAAAACAGTGATCAGGCAAAAAAACAATATGTATGTTATTCTCATGTACTAGGGTTTTGGATTAAATGGCAAAATCCATTTATAATGTTTAAAACTAAGGTCTTGGCTGGCCAGATCGACACTGCTATCAACAAAACCGGCAGATCTGCTCCCATTTAGGGTTACATAAACCTGGGCGTAAACCTCTGGCTCTTTAATGCCTTTTTGGGTGTAAATCTGTTTAAGATAATGTGCGTATCTTAAAATAAGATCGGCTTGGGTGGCCATCATTTTTTCTTGCTGCGCACTCAGAAAATCGGCGTTGTTTATTTCGAAGGTCTGTTTTGTTGTTTTATCACGGACATAAAAAGTTGCCGTGCCCACTTTTTCCATCAACATTACCCGCCACGAAAAGCGATAGCCCTCTTCTGTCCAGAACAATGGTCCTGGGTAAGCAAGGTATCTGAACGGGATAATGATCTGCAAGAGAAAAAACAGTGCAAAAAAAGTTAACATCCCCTTTTTAAAAGCAGGTTGGTAAAAGATATGTTTACTTTTAAAATTTTCAACCGAAGCATAAAAGAAGCCCAATAATTTAAGGTGAAAATTACCGCTGAAATAAATCAAGGTGCTTAATACCATAATATAAGGGAACATCCCTATCGCCGGGAAGAATATGGCCGTTGCAATGTGAAAAGCCAGTACGGCAAGATAAGCTACGAAACGCGTTTTACGGTTTAATAAAAAAAACACAATAAAAAGATCGTACAAAGCACCGAACCAGCTAAAAAAATAAGCCATCCACGCTTTGTACATCAAATTGCCTATAAGGGGCAAGTGACTTTTTGTGGGCAGCCAGATTTTCATTGGTTGTGCTGCAAGCAGCCAATCGGGATTTAGTTTTGCAAGTCCCGCGAAAATATAAACAATCGCTAGCTGTAACCTGATACTGCCTACCATCCATTTTGGTACTTCGGTTATGCGCGTAGCTGGGTTCAATTTTACATCTATAGCAAAAAACCGTCCTGCAGGCAACCATATCATTATAAAACTAACCACACTGATAAAATAATAGTGGTTTAAATAATAGGTTACATCAATCAGCTCTACATAGGTAAAAAGCAGAAAAAAAGTAACGATGGCAAAACGGTACCAGAAGCCCAGCGCAATGGCAAGGGCCGATAAGGCAATACCGATAAAAACAAGGTGCATCCCCATACTGTTAAGCGGTTGCACCCAGTTAAATCCCATAAAAGTAAAATGATATTTTGGAGTAACGTATTGTGTGGTAATCCACCCGTTAAGCCAAAAACGAATAGTACTTAGCAGCATAATGCTGCCAAATAATATCCGGAATGTAATTAATGGCGCAACCGGTACGGGTAACTGCATCCACTTTATGGCTTTGTTAATCGCCGTCATTATCTACATAAGAAATCTGTACACCCAATTTAGATACAGCATCGGTTTTGATTAACCTTAGTAAAAGTTGTATTTCTTTGTTTGCATCCTCAATTGCAGGCTTATTGTTGGCCAATGCCGATGATAAAGGAGCTGGAATTGCTTTTAATTTGGCATCAACCACACTAAATTGGTTTATTATATCATCCCTTAACTGTTTATTACCCAGGGCTACCAATAAATCGGATATTCCTTTACCACTATTATTACCGGTAAACATATTTTTAAGACCGTTCATATTCTCTATCGCCAAATCGAGCGATAAACCTGAATAATAAGCTTCGCAAAGTTCAGGAAACTGAACACCTCCAGATTGTGTACCAAAAGGCCAGCCAATGCGTGGACCTTTGAGCATATCCATTTCGTAAGCAAACTGGTTTAACATGTAACTGATCGGACTGCCCGAATTGCTCTGTGTGTTCGAAATAAACTGGCCACGATAAGTGCTTTTCCAGGTTGATAAGGTTTGATCTAACAGGCTTTTTATCCTGGTAAGTACATCCTGAACATACCTTTTGCGGTTTGCACTGTTGGCATCTGCAAATTTGGCAACGGCATCGTTAGCAAAAAACAGGTAATCCAAAGCCGGGAAACCTTGTTGGTGTATGGCCGAGTTCTGCACCAAATTCCAGCTGCCATTGGCAATATTTTCTTCCATGATGGCCAGATCGGTTTTTTCGCCAACTTTTTTCATGGTGTTGGCCGGTAATGTGTTAATAAAACCAATGAAAGCAATATTCCTCGAAGGACCGAATTCTAACACCGAAATACGTTCTACCTGCAGATAACTGTCTTTAAAAACAGTTTTTAATGCTGCCTGCGTTGTTGCATTGGGTGTAGCTAAAAAAGCACTTACCGCAGTTTGCAGCAATGTTAATTTTTGCTGTGTTTGCTCGTAGGCCGGTATAATTAAATTATCGGCATAATTGGTTAACATGGCTGCCTTATCAAAACCATTCGTAGTTGGTTCATCAGTAGGATTACTTTTTTTAGAACACGAAATGTAAAAAAGCACCAATAATACCGACGCAACAGAAATCCCTATTTTATTTATTCTAGCCATCATATTTTTTTTAAAATTCAAAAACTCTCTGTACGATAAAGTACAGAGAGTCCTGATATCAGTTATATTTTATTAATTATTAAAGACCGTATGTTGCTTTTAATATTCCCTGGGCCTCAACCAATTTAGGATAGCCTGGTGCGTTTAACAAAGTATAAAAGCTGGTGTTGATAATTTCGTTCAGCTTGGTATAGTTTGCTGCAGTAAGTTTACTGGTGGCAGGTCTGTATTTAAAAGTAGAAATAAAACCCCAGGCTTCTGATAAGGCATGGAACTTAGCTCCTGGCCATACACCCAAACCAACATCGCCGGTAGTAGGAGAAGTAACATATTCTAATGCAGCAGCTGCAGCCAGTTGCTCCCATTTGTCTAAAATAATCTGGATCTGTGCATCACGTACTTTAACATCTTTAGCACCTATTGCAGCTCTTCCGGTTAAAAAGGCATTAAAAATTACTTCACCAGCTTTGATACCTTTACCGCGTTCCCATAAATAACCGCCCCAGGCCAACGGTTTTTTCGGATCACCGGTAGCCAGCTTAGTATAATCTACAGTTGGATCATAATCGACCGGAACATTCAAATAACCAAAAGCTTCATCAAAATGTTGTTTTTGCAATTCAATGGTTGCATCAGTTTTTACATTTGCCAATAAATCGATTGCCTGTTTAAGCAATAAACTTCCCATTAAACCTTTGGCAATACCTTGTTGATATTCGAAACCCTTACCATCAACAGCTACTTTCGTTGTGGCTGTACGGTTTACGTAACCAGCAGTTCCATCGCTGCCCACAGCAGCTAAAGATTGGCTAGCGGTAACCAGATTATCTACTATAGCTTTAAAAGTCGTACCATCGGTAATTTTTCCGGCAATATTTACACCCGAAGTATTCAATGTAGCATCGGTAAAAGGATTGTTGCTATTGTTCCATAAATTGTTGGCTTTTGTAGCATCTAATGATACAGCACCAGAACTGCCGGTAGTAGTATATCCGGTTAGTTCAGCCCACATTTTTACACGTGCGGTTGATGAAGCATATTTAGCATCAGTAAAATTATAGGTTTTTGGTACATCATATGGCGCAATAACTTCATCTTCTACCTTATCTTTTTTACATGATGCAAGGCTTAAAACTGCAAGGGCTACTAACGCCGAGTGTTTAAAGTATTTGTTTTTCATTTTATTGATTATATAATTTTTATTGATTTCAATTTGTATTAAGTCTAAATAAGCCTTATTCTTGTGCAAAGATTAAAACCGATTCTAAAGTTTTTCTAAAGAATTGGAATTTTTCAGATTTTTTTTTTAGAAAATCCAACTAATCATGAAACTACTATTTGTGGAAGACGAGCCGGTTCTACTGGACGAGATGCTCGCCTATTTTTCGTCGGATGGAAACATCTGCGAGCAGGCAAATGACTTTGGACAGGCTGTTGAAAAAATAAATACTTATGCTTACGATGGAGTTGTATTAGACATTACGCTTCCTGATGGAAACGGAATAGACCTGATTTCTCAGATCAGGGCCTGCCAGATGGGAACCGGTATTTTGATCCTATCTGCAAAAAACTCGCTCGCCGATAAAGTAAACGGATTAAACCTGGGTGCAGATGATTATTTAACAAAACCCTTTTACCTGGAAGAACTGAGTGCCAGGGTAAATGCACTCTACCGCCGGAAAGCTTTACAGGGGGAAGAAAACATCCTCTTTGATGGATTTACGATCGATACTGCCGGAAAGTGCCTGCTGTTCGGGAAAGAAGAAATTAAACTCACCAAAAAAGAATACCAGCTTTTAATCTATTTTGTGGTTAATAAAAACCGGGTGGTGAGCAAATCGGCAATAGCTGAACACATTTGGGGCGACAGTTTTGATGAAACTGATAATTTTGATGTGATTTATGTACACATGATGAACCTGCGTAAAAAACTAATTAAAACCAATGGAACCGACTATATTAAAACAGTTAGGGGCCTTGGATATAAATTTACCTGGTAATGCGCCTGCTCACCAAAAGTAATCTCAATTACATCTGGCTCACCGTTTCGGTACTTTTATTGAGCGGTTTTTTACTTTACCGTTTTTTGTATATCGAAATTTCGGAAGAGATTAAAGAACAGCTCGAATTGCAGGAAAATATGGTAACATCAGAGCTGAAAAAAGGTAGTGCAGTACATTTCCCATTAGTTGTTGTAAAAGAAATTGATCAAAATACTGCGCTCAATGTTCCCGTTTTTAAGGATACGCTCATTTATGACCATATCCAGCGCAAGAGTGAAGGATATTACCTGCTCCGCCAATCCAGAAAAATAAAAAACAAAATTTACAGTATACAGGTAATGACCACCTACATTGGATGGGGCCATTATTCGCGCGCTATTCTTTTTATTTTTCTCTTTATTGCGATCATGTTGATTGTGGTTGGTGCCGTAATGAACTATGTACTGAACAGGGCAATATGGAATCCCATGAAAATTAACCTGAAAAGATTAAAAAATTACTCTGTTTCTTCAGATCGGGCATTGCTTTTGGAACATTCGAATATCGACGAATTTAAGGAGCTTAATCAGGTAATCATCGAACTTGCTACACGCGCAAAAGGAGAATATAATACGCTTAAAGAATTTACAGAGAATGCTTCGCACGAAATCCAGACGCCTTTATCCATCATCCAGGGCAAACTCGATAGGATGAGCCAGATTGACCAGAGTAATGAGATGACCAATATTATCAGCGATGCCAAATCAGCCGTTAACAGATTAACCAAAGTAAACAAAGGGCTTTTGTTACTCGCCAAGCTCGAAAACGGAGGATTTCCGGACGAAAGTAATTTAGAATTGTCGCACTTACTTCTCCGTCAGATAGAACAGGTGGAAGACCTTATCGATCATAAAGAGATCCGCTTAAATACTGAAATCAAACCAAAAACACTTACGGCAAGCTCATCTTTAATGGAAATCCTGATTTCGAATTTTTTATCCAATATGATAAGTCACTCTCCGAAAGGTGCAAATGCAAAAATTATCCTTCTGCAGGACAAAATCTCATTCATAAATTCGGGCAACGTACTTTCATTTGATAAATCGAAGTTATTTAACCGTTTTGGAAAAAATATCATGGGCAAAACCGGCAACGGCTTAGGCCTACCAATCGTTAAACAGATCTGTTTGTTGTATGATTGGAACTTATCCTATCACTATACGAATGGGGAACATATTTTCGAAATTACATTTTAATTTATGCTGTAAAATGAGGATTCAACCACTTTTACTGAAAACCTAAATGCCAGTGACTATTATGGTCTGGATTCTTTTTTTAACGGAACACCCTTTTTAGGTTAAATCAGTATACATACAATGGTTTGTAAGGTTATCCTTTTTGCGCTATATTTAGTGCTGTAGAATGTCAGTTTTTTCCGATAAAGTATATTCAGGCCACATAAGGAATGTGCTTGCCAAAAATCCTAAATTCCAATAATAAAAAATTTGCAGATAAAATGAAACAGATTGAACCCTATATAAATTTTGACGAAGCGATACGTTCATTAGATAATGGAGGACGGTTTTATAACCTGCTAACCCATGCAGAAGATGGTATTATATCCCAGGCTGAAGTAGGAAAAATCGGTGGATTATTTAATGAAAAGCAGCAAACCATACTTTTCTTGGAGTTGGCTATTTCTAAACTAAATGCAAGCGACAAAGCAGAACTTATTTCGAAACTGGATGATAAGTTACAACTGAACTATCAGAAATATAAGGCGCAGGAATTATTGCCTTCTGAGGCAAACAGCATTGGCATTATCTCCTCTAATGCAATTATTACCGGATTTCCAAAAATGAAGGAATCCAAATCAGATTTTACAGGTTTTATTCTGATCCCCATCTCTACCGGTAAATCTATGACCTTTGTTACTGTACCCATCATTGATCAGTACGACATCTATGAAATCAGGGATGAAGAATCATCTGAAACTTTTCTGATCGCCCATGCCAAAGATTCGATCAAACTTCCTGAGCAAAAAATCAAGGTTGCAGGCGTTTTAAAAGAATTAAAGATGAAAAAAGACAGTATTGAAAGTTCCAGGAAATTCCTTGAAATTAATTACTTTTTAAATTTAGATTAAGAAATAAATTTAAGCCCCTTATCCATCGAAAAAAAGCTTATATCCTTTTTTCATCAGTTATTTTGGAAGACTAATTGCTTTGATTTTTGTCTTCTGAAGAAATTTTTTGGCTTCGTCATCCCATAACGGTTCAAGCTGATCTGTAGTTTTTCTCTTGCTGTATCTGACCAATTCTTTATAAAGTACCGGTTCTTTGAAATATACATAAAGCGTTAGCGGATTTTTTTGAGTCCTCCTTCTGAGGTCCTCATCCTTATCCGAATAAAAATGAAAAACCAAAAAATTTGTTTTACCAGTTTTTTCGTCCCAACTGCCCGAGACAAAATTATGTATAGGAAGCTCAACAGCATTGAAGAAAACATCCATTCTTTTGTTCAGATAATAATCGGCATCATTTTCAAAATTATATTTCATATATGCAACCGTATCACCTTTGAAAGACTTAAAACTTTTGTAAGCAGGGGATTTCTTGGTCTTTTTTTGAAACACAATTACTGAATCTTTTCCATCCACTTTTTCCGCAGTCTGTTTACAACTGCCAACTGCATAACAGAGCACGAAAAACAAAAATAACTGGTAATTTTTCATAATTTATTTAACTACTCAAAAAGGTCCATTTCGATCATGCCATTACTGTTAGAAACATTGTTTTATACAGCCTCCAAATAACTTTTAGCCTAACAAAAAAAATCCAAGTTATCCTTAAAGGGATAAACAAGAGAAACAAAAAGGCTACCGATTAATATTGGTTGCCTTATAACTGTTTAAAGATTTGTAAGGCTTTCAGCAAACCGATCGGCACGCATCTGTGCTAAAGCGGTATTCATCAGTGTTTTTCCGTACATCAACTGACCATCGTACTCAGCTAATGAAATCTTACCACTTCCTATAAGTGCACCAAACGACGCCATGTCCATACCCTCCATCTCCTGATTATGCTTAAAATCTGCAGATTTTGCATGGAATGCCAGTTGGAACATCATTAGAGAATAAATGATCCGACAGACCGGACGCATGAGATAGAAACAGGCTTTTTGATGGTCGTTTGGCGCTTTACCGAAATAAGTTTTCAGAAATGCATTTTCATCTTCAATTGTATGTACGAAATAATTCGCTGCATTTGCCAGGTCGATATAGCGGTTGTTGATAGAGGCTACATCCCAATCAATGATCCAAATATTCTTTCCGTCGCAAAGGATATTATTAGGATTCAGATCGTTATGGCTAAATACAAGGTCGGCGCGCTCGAGCGGATATTTTTCTTTTATCTGGCCGTATAGTTCAAAACATTCTTCAAATGTTACTCCGCCCAACTTGTTTGTACTTTTAAACCAGTCAATCAGACCATCTACGGTTGCAAAAAGATCAGTAACCTTGCTATGGGAAATAACTGCATGCATTGCCCTGATCTTTTCGGCAAGTTTTACAGCGAGCTGATCAGGGCTGAAAATCCCCCTAACCGGCTTGTTATCTATAAAAGTACTGATAATAATGCCTTGTTCAGGATTGTTGTAGTAGAGCTTTGGTGCCACACCGGCATCGGATGCAAGCAACAAGTTATCGGAAAACACGCTATCGCGTTCGGCGGGTGGATTAAGTTTTAATGTATAATTTTTATTTTCGGCTGCGAACCTATAAACTAACGAGCCTGACAATCCTCCCGATAAAAGAGAGATTTCGGTTATGGCAATACCTGGTAAAATTTGCTTTAGGGCGCTTTGTACTGCCTCTATCCTATCGGCTGGCAAAGTAGAAAAAAGATCTGGGAACATTACTTTCAAAGGAATTTAAAATGTTTGGCAAATTTAAAAAGTTTTCGGGCAACAAAAAAAACTCTAAGTTCTCCTTAAAGGGGTTTAAAGCAGTGGGCCTCACTGGATGTTTAACACAGTTTTCCTATCTGATCTTCGTAAAATCGTCGATTTGGCTAAAAAATTGTGTTTGGAAGAATAAAATCTTGCACAAAAACCAAATAAAAAAGGCGGAACATTTGTCCGCTATGAGAGAAAGAGTAAAGTAAAACGAAATAAGTAAAGCTACTTTGAAAACAGCTTTACAAAAAGAGAAAAGCCAATGATCGTGCAGATTGCAACAATGATCAGTTTAAAATAATTCTGCTGTCCTGCAGGATTAAATGGTGGTTTGATCGTCGCAGGTATTTGCTTTCCCTGCACATTCAAAAGCCCGCCGGTATGAAAGCGGAGTTTAGAATTAAGCGCAGCACAATCAAAAGCCACTAGATCTTCATGTTTATTGAACATATCTTTAAATATAAAGATCTAATATAAGTTATAAATCCAATTAAAAAGCATTTATGGATTTGCAAGAATCTCTATTCCCAAAAATGCTTCAATCTTTAATTGTTGCCAAAAATTCTTTAATCGCAACAGTCAATTCCTCCGGCTTTTCCGACTGGATAAAATGTCCGCAATTATCGATTTTGCAGAGCTTAAGATCAGTTGTTAAAGCGGGCAGGGAATTTTCAATCATGTGATATCCAGATCCGCCTATACCTAACACAGGGACATTGATTTTTTGATAATATTTATTGTCCTCAATGTCATTAACAAAAGCTTTGTACCAACCATTCGCTGCACGTATGCCCGTCGGGATATTGTAAGTCCTTGCATATACGGAGCGGTCGAAAGCATTTATCGCATCGCTTTGGACCGACAGGCCATCAAAAACCGAGTCCAAAATAAAAGAATAGCGGCCCTCAAGAACTTTTTCCGGTATTTCGTCCACTTGATTGAATGCAAGCCACCATGGATAGAACATTCCGGGTATGGGAAGCATTGGCAACTTGTAAATGGATTCATCCACCGGCGGAGTGTCCATAATGATCAAACTGGAAGTCAGTTCGGGATATACCGCTGCAAAACTGTAGGCAACAGCCGCGCCGATATCGTGTCCGGCAATATGCACTTTTCCCAAATCTAGTTTTTTAACCAGTTCCGCTACATCAGATGCCATCTCTTTTTTGCGGTAGCCCGATGTGGGCTTAGAAGAATTGCCCATGCCGCGGATATCCAAGCTGATCACCCGGAAATGCTTAGCCAGTTCTGGCATGATCTTATGATAGGACCACCAGGTTTCCGGCCATCCTGGCAAAAATATCAGGGGCTGCCCCGCTCCGCCTTCCACATAGTGTAATGTAATATCATTTACCTGTACTTCCCTGCTTTCAAAAGATCCAAGACTAAGTGCAAGTTCCCGATCATTTGGCACCAAAATGCCTCCTGTATTATCCATAGTCAATTATTTTTGTTTTAGTTTAATTCCAATGCTCCGGGCAAAAGATTTCCATGCATAAGGCTTAACATCATTTACAGCAACATCGCCCGATTCGATGGCGGTGATGGTTGTGCTGATCATGCCGTCAAACAGAAAAAATACCCAATGGACGCTTATATCATTATTAATGATCCCATCTTTCTGCAGGACAATAACAAGTTCGCGCCACTTCAATTTGACGTTATCATCCAAATCATTTTTGTCATGATCACTGAAAAGCTTGGGCTGTTCGCGTTGTTGGAGCTTATTTAAAAAAGCATATTTATAATTGCAGTCTATACCTGCATACAGCATCCGTTCCAATTGTTTCAGCGGCTCCTGGCTACTGTTATAAGCCTGATTCATTGCTGCCTTACAGATCAGCATCGTCTCTTTTCTGCACGCCGATATCAATTGCTCACGGTCTTTATAGCGTCGGTATAAAGTTCTGCGGGCCACACCTGCTTTGTCTGCAATTACATCAAGTGGCGCGGAAAAATCATTGCCCAAAACCGCTATCGCGGCCTGTATTATCTGCTGATCATTAACCATGCACAAATATACGCAAAATGACACAAATTTGTGTCATTTTTCTTTTTGCTGAGTTTTAAATCTGCATTACATCTGACTGAGATGCCTCACCCTTTTAACGTAGATCTTTGAGGATTTAATTCAGACAAATCAGTTACAGCGTCCTTTTTAATTTAAACAAACGATAAATGGCATAAATCCCAGGTACCATGGGTAATATAGCTGTCCACATCCCCGGAAAATAATACTTTCCGGTTGTACCGAAGTAATAGTTACGCATATTAGCAATCAATTCTCCATGGACAGGCATTGTAATGGGATCTGGCGTTGCTGAGTTTAGTTCGGGTCTGATCAACGGAAAAATAAAGTGCGTAAACTCCGCTACTCCGGGGCCGATAAAGATAAACCAGGCCACGAAACCGGCAATCGGGATCTTACGGTATAAGCCGAGGGCCGTAAGGGTATAAATTGTTGGTCCAACCAGCGCGAAAACCATTAAAAAACTTTTCTCGCTCCATGGAATACCAAAAAGTCTGCTCATTGCCGGCGCAAAACCAGTAAGGTATTCTTCTATAATGTGAATCTGAAGACCTGCCACAGTGAGCAGAAAAAGCGGCAAAATAATTTTCGGATCCACAGGATCTTTCAGATAGGTAAAATACCAACATACCAAGCCAATCAGCGCAGATCCGCCCACAATAAGAACCGGAGGTAATCCGATAGCCAGATAACCCATTACCGGTGCAACAATGGTAAAAACAACCGCAACGATTAAGCTTAATTTTTGCAGTACAGAAAACTTTGCTTTCATAAACATTAGATTAATGATCAAACCTAGCAGATCTTTGGCAGCGAAAATTTATCAAATGATAAAAAACTATATTATGGCCCTGATCCTGCTTAACGAAACCTGTGTAATACCAAGATAACTGGCCATATCGCCAAGACTGATGCGTTGCACCAGGTCCGGATTCTCCCCTAAAAAGTTTTCGTAACGTACAGAAGCCTGTTCTTCCAGTATCTCACCGATCCTCGACATCATATTTACCGAAGCCATGGAAATCAGTTTTCTGAAGAAAGTTTCTGCCGTATGGAAACGCGCACAGAGTTTATCCATATCTGTTTTTGATATGCGCGTAAGTACCGTATTTTCCAAAGCCTCTACTGCATAAGCCGACGGCTGTTGAGCAAGGTAACTATCCAAAACGGTGAACATGTTTCCCTCTGCAAAAAACCGCATAATGAAAGACCTATCTTTGCTTTCAAACCATGTTTTAACCAATCCACTGTTAATAAAATACACATATCTGCAGATACCATCCTGCTTTAATATGGTTTCTCCTTTATTAAAACGCACGGTTACCAGTTGTTGAGAAAATATGGTAGCTGCATCATTCCCCAAAGGACATAGACGTTCTACAAAACCAATAAAATCCCGCTTGTACTTATCCTGTTCCATCTACATATTACATAATTTGCGTTATAATGCTTTTTTGCGCTATAAAAACATATCGGATAAATTACAGATAATCAAGCAGGAATGTTTTTGAAAAATAATTTACGCCTGGCAAATCGGATAGCGGGCTTCAAATAGGCAGCGCACAGAAATTGGGTACAATGGTGAATGATAGATAATAATTATTTTTCGTATAGTTTGGGTCAACGAAAAAAAACCCTTCAAGTTATCCTTAAAGGGGTTTAAAGCAGTGGGCCTAACTGGATGTTTGACGCAGTTTTTCCTATCTGATTTATGCAAAATCGCCGATTTGGCTAAAAATTTGGATTTAGAAAAAAAGCTATAAAAACGTCAATTCAGCATTGGAAAAGTTCAATACCTTTGTCTCGTCCTGCTATAACTTGTCATTAAAATTTATTTTTTCCTCATCACCCATTCATTATCTTTTGGGTTGATGTCTGCATCATATTGATCACCAAGTACGATTGAATTAATTTTATGGCTGTTTGCGATAGGGATATTTAACTGGTTGGAATGCTGCCACACCGTTACTTTCTTTGATATATTTACACGTTTGCCATTGGAATAGGTTGCTGATCATGAAAATTTTTCAATGGCAACAATAAACTGGACATGCTGTGTATTTCAACGGAACTGGTTAGTCTGTTTGCAATTCCCGAAAATCATTGCCTTATTTTACCGGCGATCATCTTCTGGTTTTCAGTTTCCGTTAGCTGTCTGTAAAATTGCATATCGACATTCGCTGGACGCATCCTGACCAGGGCATCTGACTTTTCCCCTACTGTAAGATCCGATAGATATATTTTCTTTATGGCCCGGGCCGTTGTCCTTATTGCCTTTAAAATAGCAAAAAATCTTCTGTCGTTAAAAACCACAGCGTGTATATCTTTTTGTCCTGAGCGGTATTCGCTGTTAGATGCTTCGCTGTATGCCCATTGGAGTTTATCCAGAAGCTCCAAACGCGCATTAATTTCCATAAGGGCTTCTTCCGGCAGATCGAAACCTTTTATACCTGCTATCGAATTATTCCGGGTTATAAATGTCAAGCCTTCAATCTCAACCCCACATTCACCAGGCTGCCTGAAAAGGTACGCTGAGCATGGCAACTGCCTGATATCGTATGATTCCTTTCTAACCAGCTTCCTATTAAAGCTGATACGGGTGTCTGCCAAAATCTCTGTGGATACGGTACCGGTGGTTTGGGCCCTGGCATTTGATACAACAGATAATAGCACGAGAATGGTGAGAACGTTTTTCATCCGGCAAAGTTAACCTTATCAATCTTTCCACGTATTAGGTGGACAAAATATCTGGATGACAATTATCAACCGTATGCCTTTAGGGCCTGCAAGGGCATATCAGAAAAGTAAATTTTTATCAGATTGATCAAAAATGTGTAGAATATAAAATACAAAA
>NZ_DJDT01000231.1 GCF_002432345.1 Pedobacter sp. UBA5917 | reverse complement strand
AGGTTTCGCCCCTTCTAAAACGCATAAAACGAACGATAACATCATGGGTATTTAGCCAAACCGATTCGCCGGCTACACATACACCGTCGCCAGGAGCGGTCTGTCCGGCAATGGTAATATAAGGTGCACGGATAATTAAGGGGGTTTTAAGCCTGATGATTCCGGCCACGTTGAAAACCACAATCCTTGCCCCGCCCTGTTCGCAGGCATCGCGCAAAGAACCCGGACCACTGTCATTTAGGTTTTTAACTACAATTACCCTTCCGCCATGTCCGCCAAAGCTATAAGCGCCACCACCTTCAGCACCTGGAAAAGCCAGCAATTTAGATTGAGGAAGATCGTTCGGCCTACCTGCCCATGGAATATAGGGTTTACCCTCGGCCGCCTCTTTGGCCATAATGGGTTTAGCTTTTTCCCAGGCAATATCCGAATGGCGGTAAGCCTCTTTAAGTAACGAGTCGGATGATCTTTTTACATCCTCGGGGATTTTTGGATATTGTGCGAAAGAATAATTTGCGGAGAGCATTAATGCTGTTGTAAACAACAGATTTAAAAAGTTCTTTTTCATTTGTGTTTTGCCCGTTAAAGAAGCAAAAGAAATTTAACTGATATTTTTAACCGATGGAATTACCGACCTGGATTTTTATAAATACCGGCTCATTTCTGTTTGTATCTCTGGTTATAAGTTTTGGTTAGAAAGTATATTATATTTCAAATTTGCACGCAAAAAGCGGTGGTTTATGGTATAAATTTAGCTAGCTTTTGTATCATCTTTTCATTTGGTTAAAAGGGCTTCGGAAAACAGAATCTGTTTCTGAAACCATGTTACAAGATAATAATTAATTTTCATATATAAATGTAACATTCTTAAGTAAAAAATAAGGGAAGCAAATTAATGCTCCCCTTTCCCAAAACCAAAATATTAAAAAACAGGGACGATGAGCAAACCGCCCCAAGATCTTGTTTACTTCAACGGATCGAATGTACCGGTGCCGGTCATACTGTCCCACCCTGTAGTTTGCTCTAAATAAGGCGTGGCAGTTAAGGCACTGTTGTTGATGCCGAAGAAATAATATTGCGGATACCATATAAATTTGAAGGCAGGTGCAGATGTCCTGTCTAAATCATCTTTAACCGTAACTTTAAAATAATTATCGTACAGATAATCCAGGTACTGATCATAATTTGTAATTCCTGAGGGATATGTAGTGGCATCACGATCGGCAAGCGGTGCGTTGCCTGTAGCAGGTTTAATCAATGGATCGGCTGTTGCGGCCACATAGTCTGCTCCGGCCGAACTGGTTTTTACTGAAATAAAGAAACCTGTTCTGCGTGTACCATTTAATGGAGTTATACCCAAACGGGCCGCTGTTGGCGAGTTTGTTTCAAATAACATCCATCTTCTTAAATCCCAGAAACGTTTGCCCTCATAAGCCAGTTCGATCTTTCTTTCGTTAAGTACCGCAGCAAAAGATGCATCGCGACCGCTTACCGCTGCTAAACCATAAGCACCATCAAGGTTTTCTACCCCGGCACGTTCCCTGATCAATTTAACATAACCCAAACCTTCGGTTGCCTTATCTGCCCCAACAGCCGATTCGGCCAGGTTTAACAATACTTCTGCAAACCTGATTTCCATAAAGTCGGTCGGGCTCAATTGAAAACTTCCGGTTACGTTACTCGCATTCGGATTTGCTGCTTTGCACAGGTAAACCCCACTTGCATTTGCCCCGGCGATTTCTGTAGTCGCATTATAAGTGGTAACTGCTGCTGTTTTTTTCCAAACATAAGTCCACTGTTTGTAATTGGTATTTTCTTTATATGGCCATAGTGCACCATTGTAAATGAAGGTTTTATAGAAACGCGGATCCCTGTTTTTATAAAACTTGGCCAACGAATAGGCGTATGTAGAACTGCCGGGCTGCTTACCATCTTTCATCGGAAAAGCATCAACCATTTCTTTGGTTGGCGAAACAGAGCCACTTCCCAATATTGTTTTAGAACGTACGGCCTGCTCCCACCCATTGTTTTTTTGAGGATTACCCGTGGTAACGCTATTAAAACCAAAAGAAAATACTGCTTCGGGACTGTTATCTGTAAACCACATGTTTCCCCAGGCAGCACCATTAGCCAGCGAACCTACTTTGTATAAACCAAAACCATTGGCTTCGAGTAAGGTTTTGGCAGCTACATTTGCCTGATAAGCCCTTTCCCATCTTGCCCTATCGTCTGTCCTGTTAAACAACGGACTTGCCCAGGTTAATAAAACCCTGCCTTTTAAAGCTGCAGCAGCACCTGATGTGATCCTGCCGTTATCTGATCCTGTCCATTTTCCTGGCAATAACTGAACTGCAAGATCTAGGTCTTTCACAATCTGTTCGATACATGCCGAAGAAGAACTTCTTGGTACCTGGGTATCATCACCTGAAGATACAATCGGATTCTGTGGTACCAATACCAATGGAACACCGCCATATAACCTAACCAGGTCGAAATATTGCCAGGCCCGCCAGAAATACATCTGCCCTTTTAGTTTGTTTCTGGTTTCTTCAGGGATACCATATTTATCAATCTCCTGGAGAAAAATATTGATCTGTTTCATCCTTGTCCAGGTGTTATTGGCAATGCTGCTGCTCAATCTTGCCCCGAAATATGGCAGATCGTGTGCATTATTGTATGATATGGTTGCCCATTCTTTGTTCCAGTTGGTTTCGCCTGCAAGTTCTTCTGTTGTTTTGGTAAAATCATCGTTTGCGGTGGCGAGGTTCCATGTCATTGCCTGGGCATTGCCCGGTGCCTCGAATAAACCATAAACATAATCAACATAACCCTGTGCCAATGCCGGATCTTGAAAAACCTGTTCGTTAAAGCCGGTATAATCTTGTTTTTCTTCCAAAAAAGTGTCTTTACAGCTGGTTGCTACCAAAACAAGTGAAGCAAACAGATATATTAATTTATTTCTTTTCATTTCTTTAATTATTAATGATCCAACCAACACTATAAAGTTAAATTCAATCCGAAAGAGTATGTTTTTAGATTAGGAAAAACATCAAATGCGGCGTCGCTATCGCGATAGGTGTAAGGATTATAAAAGTTTACCGGATTTACGGCTGTAAAGAAAACCCTTGCATTGCTGATCTTTAAGCTTTCCAATACTTTTTGGGGTATTCTGTAGTTAATCTGGAAATTGGTCATCCTCATACGGAAGGCGCTTACTTTCCAAAAATTTGAGGTTGGCGTTAAGCTGATGGCCTCCCAGTTCGGATTTGGCATAGTACCTGCAGGATTTAATACCGGATCGTATATATCTCCCCAATATGATGGTACACTGGCAAAAGTACGGGCAATAGAATTGTTCATCTTTTTTCTGCCATCTATTTCGGCCCAACCGCCAAACGAACCGGCGATTACACACTCTGCACTTATCCCTTTATAACCTGCCCTGAAAGTCATTCCATAGCCATAGTGGTTACTTGCTTTTTTAGCCAGCTGGATCTGGTCGTTTGAGTCGATAATTCCATCAGGTGGGGCAAAAGTTCCATCAGGCTGAAGCGGTCCCCTCACATCACGATAGTATAACATGCCGGGTTTTAACTGGGTTGGGTTTGCTGTTGTTACCGCTGTGCCAAACACAGATTTAATGTTGTACTGCTGAACATAAGCGTTAATCTCATCTTGATTATGGAACATGCCTATATAATCGTAACCCCATTTACCAACATCGGATGAAGTACCATTGCGTGGATTCCAGGGATATAAAACATCATTGGCATTAAAACTCGAACGGATTACCTTATTATCTGACCACGACATCCTTAAATCGGCGCCATAAGTAAAATCATTACCGATCTTATCGTTCCAGCCCACCTGGAATTCGAAGCCATATAAATTGTTGATGGCATAATTTTCTGCTGCAACAGAACCACCTACCGTAACCGGAACATTTTCTACACGCTCTACCAGAATGTTGTAAGCGTGGTTAAAATATCCTTCTACTGTGGTTGATAATCTATTATTTAAGAATCTTGCATCAATACCTAAGTTGTTTTTGAATTCGTCGCCCCAGGTGGCATCGCGGTTAGGCGAAGCTTCCATTTTATAACCTGTAGTGGTACCGGCATCACCAAAAACCGCACCCTTACCATCCTGGAAAGTGTAACGCTGTCTCCATAACCAGGCTTTGGTTTGGTCGTTGCCCAATAAACCGGCAGAATACCTGATTTTTAAGAAATTAACGGCTTTGGAGTTTTTAAGGAAATTTTCTTCGCTCAATACCCAGCCCAATGAACCTGAATAAAATTTACCCCAATAGTTTTCGGGCGCAAATTTGGTTGATGCATCACTTCTGAATAAGAATTCTGCTAAATATTTTTCGTTATAGCTATAGTTTGCACGGCCTACGTAAGATAAGGTTCCACCTTCGCTTTTGGTTGTAGCACCATCAATTGCGCCTGTGGCTGTAGAAAACTGTCCGTTTGTTGATTGGATAGGGTCTGCCTTTAAAACGTAGTTCATATTATAAACCTGCTCCGATTTCTCAACAGTAAACAAACCACTGAAATTGTGCTTGCCAAACTGCCTGTTGTAGTTTAAAACCAGGTTGGATTGGGTAGAGCTTTGATTGATGTTTGAATAATATAACCTGTTACCGTTAGAGGCCACCACGATTGGTGAAGGCGATGTTCTTAACGGTGCGTTATCGTAAATGTGCTGATTTGTACCTAAACGGGCAAACTCGTAAAGGTTGTATTTGGTACCCACCTGCGAACCTGCTGTACTGCCCATATTCCTGCCGTATATTGCCCTTGCCGATAAACCTTTTACAAATGGGATATCGTAATTAACATTAATGTTTACGGTATAGGTTTTTGTATTGGTGCTGTTTAAGTTGTTTAATTTTTCTACTTCGTAAAAGTGATAAGTTGAAAAATCGTTGGTTGTGCCGGGTAATTTTACCGGATAACCGTTTACATACATCGGGATGTACCTTGGGGCAAGTAATAAATTCCGGTAATCATTATCATCAAGCTCACTACCGATTTTATTAAAGGTTTTAACCAGATCGCTGTTATTTCCGGATACCTGTAAACCTACTTTTAAATTGGTGGCTACTTTAACCTCCGATCCTGCCCTGAAATTCCAGCGCTGAAAATCAAGACTTGCCAGATTTCCGTCCTGTTTAAAATAAGAAACATCGCCAAAATAAGTAGCCTTATCGGTACCTCCGCTTACACTGATGGTGTGACGTGTATTGTACGAAGATTTCCATGCATCTTCCAGCCAATCGTAATCATGATCCTTAAAATAATCAAGCTCATCCTGAGAGAAAAAATTATCGTTACCAGGTTGTGCAGCAGCACCGTTCGGACCATTCATAATGTTATAATACATTCCAAATTGGTATGCACTTAATACTTTCGGCCTGTAAGCCTCATCATTTATAGAATAGTTACCGCTATAACTGATTTTAGGCGCACCAATTTTACCGCGCTTGGTTCTGATCACCACCACACCGTTACCGCCACGCGTACCATAAACGGCAGCAGCACCATCTTTAAGCACAGAAATGCTTTCGATTTCGGAAGGATCTAAATTGTTGAATAAGGTATTATCCGGCGCACCGGTCTGGCTAAGCTGAACAATGTCGTCAATTACATATAAAGGTTGTTGAGAACCGCCATCTTTACCATAAATCGCATTAGGATTTCTAACGGTTAATGTTGCGGTTGATCCCGGGCGCGAAGTACCTCCGCTAACGCCAACGCCTAATAAACGGCCTGCTAACGCGGCACCGATGTTGCTTACAGGAAGATCTTCTACCTCTGATGCTTTAATATCGACTACCGAGCCGGTTAAATGCGATCTCTTCTGTGTACCGTAACCCACAACAACAACGTCTTCAAGGTTTTTATTCTCGGAAACAAGTTTTACTGTTACATTGGTCTGGGTGCCTACCGTTACCTGCTGCCTGATGTAACCGATGTACGAAAATACCAAAACATCGCTATTGCTCTTTACCTGAATGGTAAAAACCCCATCGGAATTGGTGCTTACGTTGCTGGGAACGCCCTTTAAACTCACGTTTACTCCCGGTATTCCCTGTCCGTCGGCCTGGTCGACAACTTTACCCGTTACCTTCCGGTCCTGGGCAAAGAGAATTGTACTTGCAAGCAGCATAAGCAGCAAGGACAAAGAAATTTTGCGTAAAAATTTTAAGTTCATTTTATTATTTGGTTAGTTTGTTATTCTTGTTTCGGAAGATTGTTATCTGCCTTTGTTTGGTGTTCTTTGCTTTAAATCGTTATCTAGTATATAAATACTGGAATGGGTCTATAAATCTAAGCAATGGATCCCTGTAAATAAAACGTCAAAGTAACGTTTATTCGAATTGGAACAAAAAAAAGTTTAGCGTGATTTGGCTCATTATATTATGGTTTAAAATGATAATTTGGTTAGCGGGCTTTAATTTTCAATGCAAAATATTTAACTACCTACATGCAGATCCTGAATAAAATTTTCCCATTCCATACCTGGAAATGGTTTTAAACTTTTCATTCTCTGCTGAAAACTTAAATCTAAAGTATAAATAATTATTTATATATAAATACAATATTCTTAAATAAAAATGTTAAATTTTTAAAATAAGTGTTTTTTAACATCTCAGGCAAGCTTTTAAAATAAAAAAGGAAGCGGCAAAACCACTTCCTAAGAACCAAATATATAAAATTTAAGCAGACGGCAATCTGCTGGGTATACATTACTACCGCTGAAGTTTCACACTCACATTAATATACGGGCGTTTCTGGTTGTCGGATGAAACGGCATTAATATACAACATGCCATATTTACCTTCGGGAGTAAGAAAGAATACGGCATTACCGCCGGCAAGACCATTTGCAGCCAGCGTTGCTGAAGTTTCGTTTAGATTAATGGTGCGTGCTTTTGCCAATGCTTCGATGGTTGAACCAGATATGGCCCCTGTAAGGAAAGCCGTAGCCTGACCGGTAACGGGAGCGCTGAATTTGGTTGTTCTTTTTGGCGACCAGCTGCTGATATCGTAAACCGTAAGCGGATTGGTGGTTACACTTGGCGAATAAAGGTTAACCACATACGATACCACCGCAGGAGTAGAATTGGAGGCCAGTTTTCTATAAATCCCAAAATCTATTTTGGCCGTGTTTGTTGCTGCATTGGTATAACTAAAGGTTGAAGCGTCATTTAATGAAAAAAAGCTTGGAAGCGATTTAGCCACGGTATCGGGCAGATATATATCCCGGTTTGCATAAATCATATAGCTCGGGTTTACTTCTATGGTCACACTTTTTTTGCCATCGCCGATAAATATGCCCTTTTGGTTTAGTGCATATATCCTATAAGTTGTTTTCCCGTCGCGGTTCATGGTTAATTTAATGATATCAGAAAAACTCTTGCGTTTTGAAGCATCGGTAATGTTATATATAATACGTTCGGGCGTTTGCGTACCGGCAGATTTTTCTACGGTATAGGCATACATATCTTCGGAAGCCGAATTGATGGTGAAATCAATCCATACTTCTTCTTTATCGTTCACCACTTTATAATCCGTAACACAGCGGGGATCACTGTTGTTGTAGGTTACGGTTAAATCGGTAAACATGGTAAATATATTTTCGGATTCCTTTTTGCAGGAGCTGAAAATCAGCGTGCCCAGCGCAATGAGGATTATTTTTTGAATGTTATTCTTTTTCATTTTTTAATCTTTTTAATCAGATCATCGAATTGATTGTTTATATGTTAATCCAAAGGATCAAATGTTCCTCCCGGCCACCCGATTGTAGGTGCAATATTGGCCCCGAAATTCACAAAATCGTTATGGAAAGTGTAGAAATAATGGAATTCGGGCACGTTGTACGGCAGGTATGTGGTATTGGTAACCATTACAGTTTTAAAATATTTGTTGTAAGTGGTTTTGTCGTTAACATTAATCGTTTCCCTGAACATTACACCGTTTGTAGTGGTTTCGAGCGTGGTTTTATCAGCCGTTGAGTTGAGTTGGATTTCAAGTTTAGACATATTGCCCGTTAAAAGATGCATGGTACGCGATCTCCTCAGATCGGCGTTACGTTTATTTTCGAAAGCAAACTCGATCTGTCTTTCGCCAAGTATTAAGGTACGTAGGGTTGCAGTACTACCTGCCAAACCTAATCCATAATCGGCATCACCGGCCACTACTCCTGCTCTTACCCTAATCTGTCTGACCAAATCTTTTGCTCCCGCAACATTTCCGGTTTCATTCAAACAATCGGCGTAATTGAGCATTACTTCTGCAAATCTCATTTCTATCCAGTCCATACCGCTTCCGCCCAGGTTATTAGAGTAGCGTACCGATCCAGATGCCAGGCCAGGCGTTGTAAAACGTTTCACATAAACGGCATTACCGTTCGATTCGCCAACTGCAGTATTATAAGTCCATTGTTTTCTGGTTGTATTTCCGCTCAAAGGATACAAACTTCCATTGTTGGCAAATGTTGCTTCGAACCTCGGGTCCCTGTTCTGCCAGAACATGGTTGCATCGTAAGGGAAAGCTGTAGATGTTCCTCTTGGTTTTCCATCTTTCATCGGGTAAGCATCAAGCATTTTGGTAGTTGGGGTATAAAACGAACTGTACGAACCACCTTCTGAGGTTGGCCTGTTGCGGTATTCGCCATCGTGCCCCCTTGCGTTTATGGTGCTTGAATAAGTCCTTACCAATATGGCTTCTGTGTTGGCTGTACCCTCGGTACGGAAAATATCGATGTAGTTTGGCATCAGTCTTTTTCCTGCGGCCAAGCACAGATCATAAGCTTCTTTATTGGCAACAAGGGCTTCGTCCCAGCGGTTTTGCTGGTATGGGTGTTTGGCATCGTTTGTGGGGTTAAACTGTGGACTTGCCCAGTAAAATAATACTTTGGCTTTCAAACATGCCGCTATCAGTTTTGTCATTTTACCCCTGCCATCGCCATCACCTGGATTGAAGCCATCGAGCATGGTTATCGCATTATTTAAATCGGAAATAATGGCATCGAAACATTCTTTTGCGCTTTTCCTTCCGCCGGTGTAAATCGAGTTTTCCAGTTGCTGTTCCAAAATCAGCGGAACGCCACCATAAACCTTAACTAGTTCGAAATAGGTTATTGCCCTCAGGGTATAATATTGCCCCAGGAGTATGCGCTGCCTATCGGTGGCAAGTTTTCCCTTCGGGATATTGGTAATGGCATCATTACATCTGGCAATATCCCAATATTTATTATCTCCGGGGTTGCCACGGTATTGGTTACCCACAAACCTTACATCATTAACACCCAATACACCAACCAGTCCCAGTGCTGCCTTGGTATTATCATTTCCGTCAGGAAAATAACTTTCATCACTGGCAACATGTACACCGTAACGATCGGGAAGTATCTGGAGCGGAAACCATGGAATTACTACGTCGTAAACCCTGTTGAGGTGCAGTTGTACCGAACCTTCGTTATCCCATATTGCGGCATCTATACCTTCGGTATCCGGGAGTAGGAAAAATTCGTCTTTATTAACACAGGCAGGTAAAGCCGCTGCCAATGATAAAATAAGTAAAGATTTTTTTATGCTGTTTTTGAATTGCTTAATCATTGCTCAAAAAATTATAGGTTAACACTTAATCCTAAAGAAATGGTCCTTAACATCGGATAGTCGTATGCGCTGGATGTATATGGATCTTTGTATGGAAGCGGATTTACAAGTGTCCAAAGGTTATTTCCGGTAAGCAGCAGGCGTGCGCCGCCTATTCCGAGCCTTCTTGCAAATTCGGCCGGTGCCTTGTAGCTCAGTGTCATGGTGTTGATGCGGATCATGGTACCATCAACAGCCCAGAAATCGGAGTTTCTGGTTAAAGCCGGGTCGTCAAAACGCGGGAATCTACCTTCCATCGGGTTTTCCGGTGTCCATCGGTCCTGCCAGATGGTTAAGATGTTCCTCGTTGCAGATGGTGCAATCCTGGCCCTGCTATCATAAAAAACTTTGCCTCCAAAACGTGCATTGATATTGGTATTCAGGGCAAAACTCTTATATGTTAAATTAAGGGAGATACCGGTAGAAAAGAATGCATTGGTATTTTTGAACATCGGTAACATATCGCTATCGCTGATCACGCCATCGCCATTGGTATCTTCAAAGTAAAGCCATCCCGGTTGCGGAACGCGGTCGTACAACCTGTAGTTAGGGTATTTTGCCATCCAGGCATCAACCTCTCCCTGTGTTCTGAACATCCCGATGGTTTTAAGCCCAATATTGCCCGAGCTGTACATCCGCGGATCTGTTCCGAACTGAACCTGCCAGTCGGGTGCAACATTATTGATCAGTTGGCCCGGGGCATAAAGTACACGGTCGACTATCGAATTGCCATAGCCAAAGTTCATGCTGGCACTTAAGTTAAGGTCGGTAGTGAGCTTGGCTTTGTAACCGATACTAAATTCAGAGCCCCAGTTATAGGTTTCCCTGTAATTAACAACAGGTGCTGCAGTTCCAAAATATAGAGGGAAAAGGTTGTTTCCGCCCAGATCAAAGGCATCATAATTGCGGTTCTGGAACAGTTCGACACTAAAATCAAGTTTATTATTGAACATGGATGTTTCCAAACCGAAATTGACAGTTCTTTTTCTTTCCCAGGTAATATCGGGATTGGCCAAACGCGAACGGTTTAAACTATTCTGGTTGGAGTTTCCGTAAAGGTATCCGTTGGTTACATCGATCAGGAAGCGGTCTTGCCATAAACGCTGATCTACCCTGTCATCGCCGGTAACGCCAACATTCAGTTTTAATTTAAAGAAGTTGATAAAACTTAAGAAACTGGCATCTTTAAAGAATTTCTCCTGACTGGCTACCCAGCCGATACCTACATTCGGCGAAAGGCCCCAACGGTTTCCGGTGGCAAAGTTTGATGAGGCATCGAGCCTGCCGATAACTTCGAACAGGTATTTTTTATCAAAATCGTAATCGAAACGGCCAAAGAACGAACGTTTTGAAACCGCTGTACGGGCAAAATTCTGACGGGTTAAAGTAGTGGCATCAAAAGCCCAGTACTGATCTATGCCCGGAATCAGCTGGTTGCTGTAACGTACTGTAGACTGCTGTGAATTACCTTCGCTCTGCTCGCCCCCAACCAATAGGTTAACGGTATGTTTTGCCAGGGTTTTGGTGTATTGCAGGGTTAGAAATCCCTGATAGCTGTTATTTTCGGATACTCCGGGTGTGATGGTTGCACCGCTAGCGCTTGTGGGCTCAAAATATGATGAGGTTGACGAGGTATTAACCAGCTGATCGGTAAATAATTCCTGATTGTTTCCTCTTCTGATGTAATTATAGAGTTTGTAAGGAGGAATATACTGGGTAGCTTTTGAAGAACCGCTCGCCTGCGAAACCTGGAATTTAGCCGTAAAACCTTTTAAAAAGGTAGGCTCATAGGTTAAACTGGCATTAATGCGGTAACCTTTAGAGCTGTTGTTGTTGTAATAACCAGATTCTGCTACGGCTTTCGGATTGATCAGGTTATTATAATTTACATAATTTCCGTTGATGCTGATCGGAACCCATCTGGGTATACTTACTATCCGCTCAAAAAAACCGGCATCTTCATTTGTAGCGTTATGATGCTGCTCGCGTGTATTGTAATCGACGTTAAAATTCACATCGGCTTTTAAGCCGTTTAAAAATGATGCCGTTACACCACTGCGGAATCCGTACTTGTCGAATTTCATTCCTGCATAATTCGCATTTTCGCTCTGATAGTTTCCACCTGCAAAAAAAGTAATCCTGTCGCTTCCGCCTGAGATGCCAACATTGTGCCTTTGCATGGCCGAAGCCTGCCAAACTTCGTCATACCAGCTTTTGTAATTTAATGTTTTGATATATTCTAAATCTTCGGGCAGAAAATAAGCAGATAGTGCTGCGCTCTGCGTACGGTAAGTATCGTTTAAGAGTAAGGCATGATCGTAAGCCGATAACATTTCGGGTGTTTTTGCGGCATCCGAAATCCCTAAATAACCATTGTAGGTAATGTTCGGCTTTCCGGTTTTACCTTTTTTTGTAGTAACCAAAATTACCCCTTTTGCACCCGAGGCACCATAAATTGACGCGGAGGCATCTTTTAAAAAGGTTAAATTCTCAACCATCGAGGCATCTATATTATCGAAGGCATCCCTGGTTACAGTAATACCATCCACAACATAAAGTGGTTCGTCTGTAGCACCGCTTAACCTGGCCTGATCAGACACCGTTGAATTCCGGATGTTAAAAGTAATTGGTGAACCCGGACGTCCTGAAGTTTGACTAACCCCCACACCGGCAATCCTGTTCCGCATAGCCCCCGCCAGGTTTGGTGCAGGAATATCCTGGATTTCGCTACCTGAAATGGTGGCTACGGATCCTAATACCTCACTCCTTTTTTTGGTGCCGTAACCGATTACCACTACCGCTTCGTTATCTAACGACTGACTGTCTTCTACAAAACTGATGGTAATATTGCTTTTACCAGCCAGGGGTACAATCTGCCTAACATAACCTACGTAAGTGAAAACGAGCGCATCGGTTGAGGGGTCGGCTATCAGGGCAAACTCGCCCTTATCATTGGTGCTCACATTGTTGGTTTTGCCCCTGATACCAACGGTTACACCGGGTATGGGCTCCCCATCCTTTTTATCAATAACCTTACCGGTAATCTGTCGCTGTTGTGCGTACAATGACGTCCCGATAACTGTCATGAGTAATAAAACCCAGGAAAATTTACGTAAAAATTTTAAGTTCATAATTTGTTATTTGGTTAGTTTTAAGGCAAAAGGCAGCCTGTTAACTGCGGTTTGCGGTTAATTAGTTGATGTTTTTTTTGCAGCATTATGCTACAATCCGATCGTGATTATGATTAGTTAAAATTGTTGTTTTTCGGGGGAGGATGATTTGGTAGTGATTGGTTAAACGTTATAAACGCTTAAATGATGATGGCTCATTTTTCATAATTTTCGTCAATTTAGTTCCTTTGGTTAGAAAGTAATTCCGCAACTATTTCTAGCATGGAATATGTTTAATTTATAGCTGATATTACATTTATAACCGTAGACCTTATCTGAAACCTATGATTAAAATCAATGTAATAACACAATGCTGATTACTTTATTTAAATATAATTAATTTTCATATATAAATGAAATATTCTTAAATAAAAAATGTTAAAAAAAATGGGGCTTGTATCTTCCCCATGTTTTTCTGGTATTAATTGGCTTCAGCCTTTGCTTTACGCCTCTTTTCCCATTCTATGCCTTCTTTTTTAAGGTCGTAACCTGCTGCCGACAAATAATTGTTAATGCGTCCTTTGTACTTACCAAACCAGGCATGCTTTTTATCAGACGACTCCGCATCCATAGCATGTTCGCGTGCTTCGGTTAACCAGATCAGTATCTGTTTTTTCTGATCATCGGTTAACGTTAAAATCTCTTCCTGGTAAGCTTTGTAGGTAATTGGCAGTACATTATAGGTCATGCCGTTTTTTACCAGTTCTACCTGATCATTTGTTAACTGTGCAGAAAGTTTGCCGATGTATTTTTTATGAAGTTTATTTAAAGCGGCATCAACTGTGCGTGCATCTTTTGCAAGGGCCGAATCGCGTTCTACTTTATTGTCTTTATTTTTTTCTTTGATTGCTTTAACCCTGTTATCACGGTCAGCATAAATATCATTCAGATCACTGTATTGATCGCGTACAATGATGGTTACCTTTTCGGTTTTCTTTGCATCACTAATGTTCAGGTTGGCCACAATTTTAGCTGCACGGTCAGTAATCATTTTAGTGTATGCTTCCTTATCGGCCGTATTATTCTGGGCGTAAACCGCGGTTAGACAAGTGAAAATTAATAATATGGTAAAAATGTATGATTTCATATTTATGCTTTTTTAAAATGGAGTGTTTTATCTGTGAAAATATATTCAGAAAGATTAATTTTCTGAAACAAAGTGAAGGCTGGTAACACCTTAAATTCCCATCCTAAATTAGCATAATTTCTTTTGATTTTGCAGGTCTCATAATTTATTAATAAACAAAAAATTTACAGGAAAATAATTTGTCGGTTTATATTTTGGTTACACCTAAGCGGCTGTATACAAAACTCAGCAATGAAAAACACTATTTTCTAACTGTTTTTAGCAAATTAATATAGGATATTATCATTTAACTCGCTAACTTAGGCCTGCTGTGCGGCAATCTGTTAATCCCGAAAAACGCCGGCACTAACCAAATATTTTAAGCTCACAATGAAACCCCATTTTCATAAAGTACCCATTACTTTACAAAGTTCTTTCAGTATCCGTCATGACATTAAGCCCGATTTTGGAAATATCTGGCATTACCATCCCGAGCTCGAACTGCATTATGTGATCAAAGGCGAAGGTGTGCGTTTCATCGGCGATAATATCAGTAATTTTGTGCCTGATGAGATGGTACTTTTGGGTGAGAACCTTCCCCATACCTGGCGCTGTAAAGATGAGTATTTTCAGAATAATCCCGAATTGACCACCGAAGCAATGGTAATCCATTTTCTCCCCGATTGTTTGGGGAAATATATGCTTACGCTGCCCGAGGCCTACCTTCTTCCCAAATTGTTTGAAAAGGCCAAAAGCGGAATGGTGATTAAAGGTAAAGCCAAGGATAAACTTGTTGATCTGATGCGCGCAGCTGTTGATGCAACCAACCTCGACCGCATTATTATTTTGCTCTCTATTTTAAAAACATTGGCCGAAACAGATGAATATTCGACAATTGTAACCGGTAAAAATACCTTTTATCAAAGCAACGAGTCCGAAACGCTTCGCATCAATAAAATCTGCAACTATACACTCAGCAATTACAAAAAGGACATTACACTTGAAGAAGTGGCCTCGCTGAGTAATTTAAGCGTAACTTCTTTCTGCAGGTATTTTAAACTGATGACAAAAAAAACGTATTATGATTTTCTGATCGAAATCAGGGTAAGTCATGCCTGCCGTTTCCTTATCGAAAACAAGCTGCCCACCGAAATGATCTGTTTCGATTGTGGTTTTAATAACGTATCGAATTTTTACCGTCACTTTAAAAAAGTGACCGGGATGACACCACTGGATTATAAAAGAAAGTATTTGAATTAATTTTTTAAGACCTTATAGGTCTAAAAAACCTATAAGGTCTGTTGAATGCTTAAATAGCTATACGATTCTATCGTTTGTAAACGATAAATTATTCAACGCTCGTTAGAAACGAGCGTTAGCGTTAACTTATATAAAAACCTTAATATCCAGATTATTTCTTAATAAAATATAATCATCCAAGAGTGTTTCTACCGCTTTAACTACTTTTGGGGTAAATGCACCTACATTTCTACGCGTGAAAGTAGAAATGTTCAGCCCACGCTTTTGCAGGAAATATTTAGAAACCACCGGATACACATTGTGCATCACCTCCATATTGTCGGTTAAAAACTGCTGTACAACCTGTACTTCTTCTTTAAACGATTCATCATTATAATGGTCGCAAAGCCACACAATCAGTTCAGGGAAATAATTGCCCTGTATGCAGGATAAACCCGAAGAACCTGCTTTTAAGGATTCGACCGCATGAACCATGTAAGCATCGTACAGACCAAAAGCTGCCCCATTGGTTAATCTGAGCTTTTCTTTGATCTGCATCAGATCCAGACTTGTATCTTTATGGTAAATTATCCTGCCCGTAGATACAAAATCAGCTAATTGTTTCGGTTTTAATACTCTTTTGTATGGAACAGGGCATTCGTAAAAACCAATCGGAATATCTTCGGTTTGGTTGAGGAGATCGAAAACACGATCGTTAAATACCTCATCTGGTTCATTTTCATCGGCCAGTAAACTGGTTATGGCAATTACGGCTTCTACACCTGTACCGCTCACGGTTTTTACAAAATCGGCCTGTTTAGCAATTTCTCCTCCAAAAGTTCCGGTTGCAACTACAGGTACAGCACCGTTTACCACTTTTACAATATGTTTTATAGCTAAAATCCGCTCCTGATCACTTAATTCGAACATTTCGCTCGAGAGGCAATTGGCAAATAAACCCGACGCACCCGCCTGAAGGTAAATTTCGGTAAGCTGTGTTAAAGCGGGGTAATCGATATTTCCATTGCTCAAAAAAGGCGTGAGCATAACCGGGATGAACCCTTTTTGTGAGTTTTCCATTGTGTTTTGATCTAATAAATGTGCTTTTAGTTTGTCCCGATTAACTTTGGGGGACTGTTTCTGTGTTTTTCCTTTTAATTTTCGTGAGGAACAATCCCGTTAAGAAAATAGTTAAAGTTCCCATTACGATAATCATATTTTTATGTAGCGGATTTCTAAAAACTTCATATTCCGGAGGAAGAAGTGAAGAAAATGTCATCCATATAATTACAGCGATGCCAATAATAGTAGCGGTAATGGCTTCATGGTTTTTGGTCTGCCGGCTTATTATACCCAGGAGAAATAAACCCAGCATACCGGCTGCAAAAATACCCGAAAGTTCCCACCAAATGTCCAAAATGCTTTTTACACCGATCATCGCAATTCCGGTAATCATCCCCAGTAAACCAAAACCCACTGTAGCAATGTGCAGAAGCGATAAATTCTGTTTTTCGGTTATATCAGGTTTAAAATATCTTTTATATATATCAACCGAAAAAACCGTTGCAGAAGCGTTCATGCCCGAGCTTATGGTACTCATTGCAGCTGATAAAATGGCCGAAACAATCAGTCCCACTAAGCCTGCCGGAATTTTAGTGACCATAAAATTCGGCATAATCTTATCGCCGTAATCTGACGGGAGCAATGTATTTTGCAGCCTCAATATTTCTGCTGCCGAAGCATTTAATGGCAAACGTTCGATGGCTACTTGGTATTTAATCGATTGCAACAATTCCGGATTGACCTCATAATAGGCATATAAGCAAGATCCTATAATAAAAAAGAGCAACGACGCCGGAATATACAACCAAACACATAGCCATATTGATTTGGAAGCCGCTTTGCCTGATGATGCGGTATGGTAACGCTGGATGTAGTTCTGGTCCATCCCAAAATTGTTCAGGTTGATAAAAAAACCATAGAGCAGTACCACCCAAAACGATGAGCTTACAAAATCGGGTTTAAAACTCCCCAAGCTGAATTTATCGGCTGTTTTTCCAATTTCTACAATTTTAGATACACCGCCGGGCATGTTTGTGATAATAAGATACAAAATGAGCAGCGCGCCGAATGTTTTTACAACCGCCTGTACCACTTCTGTCCATATTACTGCTTCAATTCCTCCCAAAACAGTGTAAACAATGATGCAGATGCCCATCACAATCATAATTATCTGCATGGAATAACCAGTAAGTGCCTGTAAACTTAAAGCAATCCCAAAAAATATAGATCCCATCCTCGCCAGTTGTGTAAGCAGAAAACAAACAACGGCATAAACCCTTGCCCAGGCACCGAAACGTTTCTCTAAATGGGTATAAGCCGAAATCTCTCCGGTACTACGGTAAAATGGCACAAAATATTTAGCGGCCACCCATGCGGCCAAAGGCATGGAAATACTGAATACAAATGCATTCCAGTTGCCCCCAAACGATTTACCGGGAACGCCTAAAAAGGTATTGCTGCTTAAAAATGTTGCATAAATGGATAAACCTATCGCCCATCCGGGAATGAGGCCCGAAGCTTTTGTAAACTGTTCGGAATTTTTATTTTTTCGCGAAAAATAAACACCAACCAATATCATCGCAACAAGATAAATGAAGATGATCGTTAGATCGAATACAGGTAAACCTTTCATTACTTGTTGGCTCGTTTATTAATTTGGTTAAAACAAATATGCATGGCTAAATACCAGCATTAATATAAGATTTTGGCCAGCTATTGTACCATATTATCTTATTGAACATCTACGGCATCTACAGCTAATCCCTTACTTTCTGTAGCAATAAGCCGTACTTTATAACTTCCGGCATTAATCATGCTTCCGGTATTGGTATTCAGGTAATTCCATTTCCCTTTTTTGGTTGGTGCAAATTCTGCCACCTCGGTTTTCATCAGGGTGCCATCGGCTGATAAAAATTCGAGCCTGGCTTTTAAAGGCTGATCAGTAGGATTATGGTATTTGATGGTTAAAGAATAGGTATCGGCTACACCAACTGAAATATTCCAGGTTAAAGCTCCTTGATCAGTTGCATTAAAAACTACCCGGACTTTATCCATCAAAACCTTTTTTGTAATTTCTTTTCCTTCCAAAATACCATCGATAGCTTTGTAGGTTGTGGTACTTTTTAAATCGTAAGCGGGTTGTAAATGGGTAACGGGCAACACAAAAACTGTGGAGGTACGGCTATCAAAAATAATTCTTTCGTTTGGATTTAACCTTTTGCGGTAAAGGTTAAATGTTTCGTCGTTACTGTTGTTTAAAGTGCTTTTGGTATCTTCAAAACCTTCCGGGATGCTGCTGTTTTTAGCAAGTGCAATAAAAGTGTCGACAGAATCAGTTGCAGTAAATTCAATCCCCTCCTGACCGCGTATAAACTTTAACCATTCGGCGCCATATAAATTTGAAGGCAGGTTGGTGAAAGTTGAAAGTTCAGCTTTAAACTGTTCCTCCCCAATATCGAGCCAGCTGTTAAGCTCGGCATTTTTTATCCCTTTTAAAAGCGATTGGCCTGCAGATGCAGGTTTAATATCCTGTTTTAAACTCGCTATGGAAATAGCAGAAATTACTGCCTGCGCCACTTTTATTTCAGGAAAATTAATATCCAGAAAACCACCTTTAATAGTTGTTCTGATTGATTTTTTAAGTAGCATGTTGCTTCCCGTTTCTTTCCAGATATCCAGATCTTTGATTACGGTTTTACCGTTAAAAGCGACGTTAAATAAACGCATGGCTTTGGCGTTATAACCGCCACCAATGCCCAGCCAGGGCTCTATAAAGTAAAGTTCTACCAGATATTCTCCATCCGGTAATGGGAAATGGTATTTCAACTGATCTCTTCCATATCTGAAAGTCTGAAAAAGCTTCCAGTCTTTGGTACCACCAATGGGCTGAAAAGTACGGCGCTGACTGGCAAAAAATGCAGGAACACCTGGGAAATCAGCTGTCCAAGATGTTGAGCCATAATTATCAATAGCAGTTAAATTTCGGTCGGCAGACCATTTATTGCCGTTACCATCGATATAATCGCCACCCCCGCAATTGATACGGTATACGTAATTGTAATTTTTAGCTGGAAGGGTTAGTTTTTTATCGGTGATTAATTTATCAAAATTAGGACTTTGGGGTAAGTTTTGAAGTACGATCTGATCTTTAGCAACAGCTTTTCCATTAACATAACCGATTGCATAAAGTACGTTATATTTAATTTCAGGTTTATTCCATTGGAAATGTGTACCAACCGCACCTCGTTTTCGCCTGCCGAGCGATTGTCCGTTAATATCGTTAAAAAGCTCTACCTCATCACAATTGGAATAAACCACAATACTATCTTTAATTCCGGGTTTGTTCCAGCGGTTTGGCCAGGTATGCGAAACAATATAAACCATCGGATCGGTTTGTTTTGATGCATAATTAGCCCTGAATAGGTAAAAAACATCGGTTGGCTCTTCCCAGGGCGTAAACATGCCCTTATAATTTACAGGTCCCACCCGGTCCAGATCTCTCAAACCCTCGCCGCCCTGTACCCTGCCGGGGTTATCGTGCGAGCTGTAGAGCCAAAAAAAGTGTCCGGCAGTTTCATTCTTCACCGATTCTGCCAAACGGACTTTGGTTTCCATTAAATCGGTCATTTTATTTTCGGTATAACCTTTTCCATTTGCATCGGTATCATGCAGATCGATGGTTCTCCATGCACCGTATTCGCCAACTAAAACCTGTTTTTTAAGGTCCTCGCCGTAGGTAAGTGGATTACCGCCATATGTACCGGTCCAGTTTTGCGGAACATCCCAATCGGTTCCTTTGCCGCCATTGCAAGTGGTTACCTTTCGTTGAGAAGAAGCTGTAGGATCAAGTTTCCTGATCAGTTCGGTACATTCTTTAGCGAAATCTTCGGGCAAGGTACTTTCGTTTTCCAATCCCCACAAAACAACTGCCGGACTATTCCGCCGTTCTTTAACCCAATCGGTTAAAAGCGTTTTAAAATTCTTCCTAAATTCAGGCGTGTTGTACCAGATATGTGCTGCCATTTGCGTCCAACATAAAATCCCCTCCTTATCCCAATATTCTGAATAAAGTAAATTGTGTGGTTGGTGGGCGTCGCGGAAAGCATTAAAACCTGCGGCTTTGATCTGCATTACCCTTGATCTGATCTGTTCGTTACTAAAAGCATGGCTTTGCCCTATTAAATGTTCGTATTCTGCAATTCCATTGATAAAAACTGGCTTTCCGTTCAATAAAAACTGTTTTTGACCAGCCTGATCACCTATAGGCCAACTGATCCAGCGAATACCATAAGGCGTTTTAAGTTCATCTACAACTCGTCCATTTTCGGTAATGGTAGTCTGTAATGTATAGAGGTAAGGATTTTCTAAAGACCAAAGTTTAGGATCGATGATCTTATCAGTCTGCTGATCGATCTGAATTTCTTTTCCAGCCGGAACCGAAACTGCTTTTTTAAGTGCCTGTACCTGCTTTCCGCCTGCATCGAGTAAACGATTGATAATGATGACATTTTTAGCTTTTAAACTATAGTTTTTTAAGCTGCTACTTAAATTTAAAACAGCCGATTTTTCGGAAATCTTGTTGTCGTTCCAAATGTGGATCCCAAAAGGTTCAATGCGGATGTCGTTGGTGACCATTAAATGTACCGGTCGGAAAATCCCCATCGGTTGCGAGCCTTCAGAAAAGCCACGTTCTGTTGAACAGCCACCATCAACCCAGGGTAAATCCTGAATGTTTGCCGGATGATCGGCCCGAACGGCCAAAATATTTTCCTGGTTATTGAGTTTTATTGCCGAAGTAACATCAAGGGTAAAAGTTGTCCTACCACCTGCATGATACCCCACATTTTTGCCATTCAGCCAAACGGTGGCATATGATCCTACCCCTTCGAAATATAAAAAGAACCTTTTACCCAGTTTAATTTCGCTTGTTCTGAATGTTTTACGGTACCAGGCATAACCATGTTTATTCCCATGAAGTTTACGCTGATAGCCTTCGTATTGGTCCCAGTTATGCGGAACATTTACGTTTTTCCAGTTTTGGGTTTTGTAGTTAACATCCTGAAAACCGTCATAAGCATTTTTGCTTTTTTCGTCGGCAATGGTGAGCCAGCCGGAATTTAATGAAACGCTTTTTCGGGGTTGAGTTTGTGCGTGGACGAAATTGATACCAAAAAATAAGATAATAAGTAAAAGTATTTGTCCTGTTGGTTCGTGGCGACACGAACCATGGCGTCGCACGAGGTTTCTACCGAAGTTTGATGTGGTTGTGTGCTGGCAAACTTCGGAAGTTTCACTTATATTAAATACTGACGAAATCTTCCTTCGCTCAGTCCCTTTAGATTTCGTAAGTAAGTTCATCGCGTTTTCAAATCTCCATCCAATTTGTAGGTTTCACCAGCTTTGGTTTCAAAACTGATGTTGTTATTTTTGTAATGGATTTTACAATTTCCACCTGTTTTCGATTTTACAATGATTGAGCTTAACAATCCATTTGCCCATTTTAGATCCAATTCAAATCCGCCGCGGGCCAGTAAACCTTTAATTTCTCCATTAGGAATGGCCGATGGTAATGCAGGCAAAATATCAAGATAACCCTGATGGCTCTGTACAATCATTTCTGCAATGCCGGCAGCACCGCCAAAGTTTCCGTCAATCTGGAAAGGTGGATGTGCATCAAAAAGGTTAAGATATGATCCTGCTCCATTATTGGCAGGTTTCATTAACATTTTAATCAGTTTCATGGCATGATCGCCATCTTTAAACCTTGCCCAAAAGTTAATTTTCCAGGCTAAACTCCAGCCTGTAGCCTCATCGCCGCGGTAAAGTAAAGATTGCTTTGCAGCCTGCATCATTTTTTCATTGTTATCCCAGGTGATATCGTTCCCCGGATAAACACCCCACAAGTGCGAAACATGACGGTGTTTACTCGCTGTATCGTCAATATCAGTTAACCATTCCTGTAATTGTCCGTATTTACCGATCTGGTTCGGTGCAATCTGTTGTATTTTCTCTTTTAGCGATTTACTAAAATCTTCATCTACATTAAGTACTTCGGCAGCTGCAACACAGTTTTTAAAAAGCGAACGGATAATCTGGTGATCCATTGTAGGGCCGGCAACCAAGCCCCCATTTTCGGGCGAATTAGATGGTGTGCTGATCAGCCAGCCTGTTTTCAGGTCT
>NZ_DJDT01000023.1 GCF_002432345.1 Pedobacter sp. UBA5917 | reverse complement strand
GAATACGACCGGAACGCAGTGAGCGGAGAAATCTATCTTGCAGGAAAGACCCTGAAACAAATTCAGGGTGACGATATGCTGGAGAGGTAGAGGTCTATCCCGAAACAGAGAGACTCTAAATAAAAACCGTCATCCCGACCGGAACGAAGTGGAGTGGAGAGAGCTATTGCGGGAAAGACCCTGATCCCGAAAGTTCGGGACAGAGTGACGATATGCTGGAGAGGTCTATCCCAAGACAGAGAGACTCTAAATAAAAACCGTCATCTAGACCGGAACGCAGTGAGCGGAGATCCTTCGACTACGCTCAGGATGACAATGTAGATTTCTCGACTTCGTTGTGCTCCACTCGAAATGACGGCAACTTTTAGGAGTTATTTACGTTAACGTGTCTGTCAACAATATTGACTTCTATGCAATAAATTATTCCTCGAAATGACGGATATGAGGGACACCCTAAACCTTACACCTCAAACCCTAAACCTTCCCCCCTTATTTCCCCGAATAAACTTCTGCAATTTGTTTGGTAAGGTAATTAAATGCCTGAGGCATTTCTACAGCGGCATTATTGGTACTGGCTTCTATGAAGATATATCCTTTATAATTGATTTTCTTTAGCGCACGTAAGTATGGTTTAAAATCATCTCCGGCTACCCCAGGCAGGCTACGTTTTTCTTTTTCGGCAATTTCGCAAAAGCCCACCTGTTTTGCGGCAGCAATAATTTCATCGGGCGATTCGCCTTCGCGTAGCATATGGAAAACATCAACGTTAAGCCTAAAGTTGGGTTCGTTTACTTTTTTTACAATTTCGGCAGCTGCTTTTAATGAGGTAATAAAATTGGTTTCGGTGGTTTCGAGGTTTTCCAACAGGATGATCACATTATTTTTCTTAGCTATCTGCCCCAGTTTTTTACAAAGGATTACAAAATCTGCTTTCGCTTTTTCTATGTCGTAACCAGAAGGGATACTCCTTGCACCCGAACTGCCCAGTACGATATATTTTACGCCTGCCTGTTTCGCCCTCGAAAGCACTGTTTCGGTGTAACTTAAAACCTTTTCTTCGTTTACATCCGGACCTGCAATTTTTAAACTGCCAGGAAAAAACAAGTTGCAGCTTAATACTTTGCATTTAGCCGCTTTCAGTTTCTGCAGATTGGACTGAAATTCATCATCGCTTAATGTAGGTGAAAGTATTTTGGGTACCGATTCGCCAATCAATTTAAAGCCAGCAGCATATGCAATGCTATCTTGTGATAAACCGCTTACAATGCCTAATTCTGGATATTTTTGTTGTGCTAAAAGTTGACCTGAAGCCAACAAAACAAGTAAGCTGGTAATAATTGATAAGAATGTCTTTTTCATAGAACAGGATTAAAAGATTTCAGGATTAACAGGATCATAGTTTTTTAAAAAGATTGATTCAATAATAGGTGATTTTATTGCCAGATTGATTTAACCGAATAAACCTTTAAATCCTTAATTTCGATATTATTTCCCCAAAACTGAAAGCCTTCGGTGTTTTTAGCATCTAATCTGCGCTCCATCGAATAAGAATAAGCCCCGCCATCGATAAAAACCTCTACAGAAGTTCTGTCGATGTAGATATCGGCCGAAATTTCCATGCTTGTCATATCTTCGGGAGAATAAAAAACACCGTTAACAAGGTTAAAATTCATATCGTAGTCCAGTATCTTTTGTCCGGCAAAACTCAGTCCGGCGCTGGTGGCATGCGAAAGTTTCAGTTTTGTTTTAATTCGGATCCTGTCTGTATTGTTATAGGTTTTAAGTTTTTCGTTTGCATCTTTTACATTTAAATTGGTCGATTCGCCAGCACTTTCGAAAAGCTGCGAAGCTTCCTTTATCGGTTCGCTCACTAAACGTAAGCCATCTTTTGTGGTTTTAAGTTTTAGTTCGGTTGGCAAAAGCATCATCCCATTAAATGGCATATCAGGGTGGCCGATCTTACCCCATCCAATCTGGATTCTTCTGCCATCGCTCTCGGGGATATTGGTAAAAGTTTGTGCGGCATAAATGCTTCCGGTTACGTAATAATGTTTGCCCGATTCGGGCGTAAACTTCTTACCATCAAAAGTACCGGTCATATAGGTATTAGATGCTCCATACATTACCCATTTGGTTTTGCTTTTATCGCCATCAATGGGCAGTTCGAACAAATCCGGGCATTCCCAAAAGCCTGTGGTATGGCTCATAAAAGTCCAGTCTTTTAAATTGTCCGAATTATAGATCGAGTGTCCGTCACGTTCATTCAGCACCATTACCCAATGTTTACCGGGTTTGTACCAGAAAACCCTCGGATCTCTGGTGTCTACACTGTTCCATTTCGCTTTCGAATCGATGATCGGATTTTTGCCGTATTTTGTCCAGGTGCGTCCTTTATCCAAACTATAAGCCACACATTGCACCTGTTTTTCCTCCGTAAAAGCCGTATAAGTGGCCACCATTGCAGGCGTGTTGCCTTTGTTAAAACCAGCTGTATTGTTATAATCGATTACGGTTGAACCGGAGAACATGGTACCCGTTTGATCAGGGCTTAGAGCGGTTGGCAACTCCTCCCAGTGGATCATATCCTTGCTTACGGCATGTCCCCACGACATGTTTTCCCATTCTCTTTCATAAGGATTATGCTGATAAAACAGGTGATATTCACCTTCATAAAAAATAAGTCCGTTCGGGTCGTTTATCCAGCCTCTTTTTGTGGTAAAATGGAACTGCGGACGGTTTTTCTCTTTATAGATGGATTGCTGACCTTCAATTTCATCGTTCTGATAAATTTTCTGTAATCCGGCAGCATCCCCTTCATAACTGATTTTTATTGTTTTACCTTTCAGTACGCTTACATCACAGAAAACCCAATATTCGGGTTCGTCTTTTGCCAACCTGATTTTAAAAACACGCTCCTGTTTGCCCGAAATTTCGAATTTCATATTGGCCCTGGCCTGCTTTTGCGAAACGGGCAGGTTAAGGTAACGTTTGCTGATCTTGATTTCAATATCGGCGGCAAAGGCAAAATGAGAAAGAATGCATAAAGCGCCAATGGCAAAAATTGCTTTGTAAATAGTTTTCATGTTCCGGGAATGGTAAATCGTTTTATCAATTAAAGAAGGATATTGGTTAGTGGAGGAAAAGATAGGGAAAAATATTGAGGTGGAGCAAAAGTGTATTGTTTTATTTACGTGGTTGATGCTTTAGAAAACACCGGATATTGATCTAATGGGCATTTCTATTATTTTAATTATTTCGTTTATGCCCGCAGATGACACAGAGAGCGCTGATCCAAACGAAGTAGATATTTTCTAAACCTATTTTGCCACGGAGACACGGATTTGCACAGAATAGCCATACATTTTGTTTTCATTCCTATAAATCCGTGTTTTTCTGTGAATCCGTGGCAAAAAAAATCAAGGTCTTAGCGAGACGCTAAGACCAGTAATGAATCGAAGGATCTTGTTTAAAAGAATTTACTTATGTTTGGCTATCAGCAATTGATACCATGGAAATTTAATTGTCGAAGTCCTACATCTTAACCCTATTCTGATCAATATTTGTGCAGCTCCACCAAAATCATAACGCGAATAACGAAACCCAGCATTGGAACAGTTTTAAAAACGGCAATGCGTCCGCTTTCGAATCTCTTTACAACACCTATTCGGCAGGTTTGTATAATTATGGATCGAAGTTTAGCAAAGATAAAGACCTGATTAAAGAGTGTATCCAGGATCTTTTTGTGGGGCTGTGGACGAGAAGAAATTCGGTCGGAAATCCTGAACATGTAAAAAATTACCTTTATAAATCTTTCAGGCATGCCATTTTCAAAAAAGCTTTTCAGTTAAGCAAAAACGAAACTTACGAGGAAACAGAAAACTACCAATTCCAGGTGGTTTTAAATGTAGAGGAAAGCCTCATTGATAGCGAAAAACAATTGCAGGTGAGCGAACAACTTCAAAATGCCATGGCTAAACTTACGGCAAGGCAAAGGGAAGCTATTTTCCTTAAATTTTATGAGCAACTGAGTTACGAGGAAATTGCCGAAGTGATGGGCATAACGGTAAAAGCAGGATATAAAATCATGGCCCGCTCGTTAGATTATCTGCGCAATAACCTTTCAAAAGATGATTTATTATTGCTTTACCTCATGCTCCATTTAAAATTATTAAACTGATAATCAGTAAGATATAATAAATATTAAATTTTTATTCATTTCGATGGGGTAAAAAACGGCTGCTGCTGCTAATAGGATCAAAAGAAAGAACAATGAAGAAACAGCTAAGCGATTACAAAGCTTATACTTTAGCAGATCTGATCAACGATGAAGCCTTTATCCTTTGGGTACTTCAGCCGGATGAAACAGCAGACCTATTCTGGCAGCATGTACAGCATACTTACCCCACCCTAAGCCCATTGATTGCAAGTGCAAGGGAAATCGTATTATCGATACGGTTCGAAACCGACGTACTCGATACAACGGAAAAACAACAACTTTGGCAAAACATTGCCGCCAAAACCGTTTCGATCAAAAAAACAGGCAAAACCTTGCCAATGTGGTACCGTTATGCCGCCGCAGCCGTTGTGGTGGGTATCCTGTTCTGTATCGGCATTTTATATTCGGTTAACCAGAAAGTCAATATCGAAACACCTTATGGCCAATTGAAAAATATTACTTTACCAGATGGATCAATTGTAACCCTCAATGCCAATTCGCATATTAAATATGATAAAAACTGGGATAAGAACGAAATCCGTGAGGTTTGGATCTCGGGTGAAGCCTTTTTAAAAGTAAACCACCTGCATAAAACAGGTGCAATAAAAAACCACGAACGCTTTATTGTGCATACAGGGGCAGTTAATGTAGAAGTTTTAGGAACTTCCTTTAACGTAAACGACCGTAGAGGCCGTACCGAAGTAGCCCTTTTAGAAGGTAAAATCAGTCTGGATTTAAAAACCGGCGAAGCAAAACCATTGATTTTGGTCCCTGGCGATATCGCCGAATATGCAAACGGCAAACTGGTTAAAAAACCGATCAATGTTGCCGAATATGCCTCATGGAAAGATGGAAAATTGTATTTCCGCAATGTTCCGCTGGCTAAAATATTCGATTATTTCGAAGATATTTATGGTTATAAAGTGGTGGTTGATGATCCGAAGATTTTGGAGAAAAGGTTATCGGGTGCTTTAAGTGCGAAGGATCGGGATGTACTGTTTAAAGCCATTGGTGTTACGCTGAACATCAACATTAGCCCGAAAGAGGCTACACACGAACTTATTGTTACATCTAAATAAGGCTACGATCATGAAAAAGAACTTAAAAGTTAGCCTTATTGCTTTAATATGCATCTTATTTTTCAACCAATTTACATTTGCCCAACAGGTAAAACAAGAAGAAGCGCAGCCCCTAACGCAGGTGCTCAGTAAATTGAGTACACAGTTTAAAGTCAATTTTTTATACGAAGAAAGTCAGCTTAAGCAAAAACAGGTGGCTTATCAGGCAAATACTTATGCGGGTAAACCTTTAAAACAGATTTTAGATGCCCTTATTTTACCACTTAATTTATCGTGGTACAAGGTAGATGATAAAAACTATTCTATTTTCCCCACGGTTTCTAAAACAGCAGCACCGGTAAAGCAGAACATCAACCCCAGCATTGCCGATTCTGTTGCAAAAGATCAGGTAAGCGGCCGGTTGCTGGATGAACATGCCAAACCATTGGAATATACCACGGTAACCTTGTTGGTGGCGGCGGACTCCTCTTTCGTAATCAACTCGTTAACCGATCTTGATGGTAAATTCACCTTTCTATCGGTTAAGCCGGGTACTTATAAAATCAGGATTTCACCCATTGGCTATAGTCCTTATACCACAAAACCTTTTACGGTTGGCGGTAATGCCGCAGTAAGCATTGCCCCTATCGCGATGCAATCATCAGGCGAAAATTTAAAGGAAGTTAAAATTACGGCCAGCAGGCCATTGGTAGAAGCCAAAAGTGATAGATTGGTTTTTAATGTAGATAATAGTGCGATGGCGGTGGGCAATTCGCTCCAGGTATTAAAATCGGCACCTTTTGTACGAATCTCGGCCGATAATACCGTGAGTTTACAGGGAAAACGGACCATGATTCTGATTGATGGCAAACCTGTACCTGATGCAGCACTGGAAAATATCCTGCAAACCATGCCGGCAGGAAATATCCTTAAAATTGAACTGATTACACAACCTTCGGCAAAATATGACGCTGCTTTTGGCGCGGTGATCAACATTATTACCAAAAAAAGCCAGATTGAAGGTTTTACGGGCGATGTACGCGCCGATGGATCAACCGGAAAATATGCTACCGGCAATTTAAATACTTCGACCACCTATAAACACAAAAACCTAACCCTTTATGCGAGCGGTGGTGTTACGAAAGGAACCAACATTTTCAGTATAAATTCGGAAAGGTTTCAGGACCCTGCCGATCCGTTATATTATTTAACCAACAACTGGTCGAGGATATCGCATAACAACCTCTATAATTTTCAGGCCAGTGCCGAGCTGCAACTGGATAAAAACCAAAGCATCGGTCTTTTTGCAAACGGAGGTATTTTCTATTTTAAAGGACCATGGGCAACAACGAATGACTTTGGCCGAAAAAACATCCGTACCGATTCGGTATCGTATACTGATGCTACCTTTAACCAACGCGCCAGTTCTTACACCTATAACTTTAATTACCATCTTTTAGCCGATTCGGGCAAAAACGACCTCGTGGTACTGGCTACTTTTACCCCCTGGAAACGTAACCTTTTCCAGGATTTCCCTTCGGTACTTTATGATGGATCGGGCAATATCATCAGAATTCCTACCCATTATCAGAACAGAAATAAGGCTGCTATTGATGTTTATATTGGTCAGGCTGATTACACACACGAGTTTAAAAAACAATGGAAGCTCGAAACCGGTGTTAAATTTCAGTATACCAATTCTAACACAAGCGTAAATTATCAGGATAACCGCAACGGAGCATTTACATCTAATCCGGTATTTTCTAATGAAAGTAACCTGAAAGAATCAATTGCTTCGGTATATGGAATATTAAGCAAAGACTGGAAAAAAGATAAAGTACAGCTTGGTTTAAGGGTCGAAAATACACAGGCCAATTTTGCCGGAAACCTTAAACAAAATTACACCAATTTATTCCCTACTTTTCTTTATCAGCATAATTTTAACCAGGATAATAACATTTCCATTTCTTATAAACCCACCATTAACCGTGCGCCTTATTACGAACTGGTACCTTATACGGTATTGCTTAATCGGTATACCATTGAGCAGGGCAATCCTTCGCTTACGCCACAGTTTGATGATACCTATACCTTAAGTGCCAATATCCACAAGCTTAATCTTTCGTTAAGTTATACCCATACAAAGGGTACCATTGGATTGTTCCCTTATCTGCAGGATCTTGCAACCAAGGTTACCTATTTTACACGCCAGAATCTCGACCGGGCATCGGATGTTTCGCTTTACCTGTTTTATCCGATCAAAATTAACGATTGGTGGGAAACCCTTAACAGCGGTACACCAATTGGTTATAACATGGCCGAAGGACCGGTTTTGGGTACCCATTATAAACTGGCTGCCTTTCACTCTGATTTTAAAAGTTCGCAGGTTTTTAAAATTTCGAAGAACCTGAAACTGCAGATAGATGCTTATTACTGGACCAATTATGTGCAGGATTTATCGAAAAACAGTGGTTATAAAAATATCGATGCTTCGTTTTTGCTTAACCTTTGGGAAGGCAAAGGGCAGCTCCGTTTGGGCGGAAATGAACTAGTTTTTAAGCGGAACGATTATCTTGTTGAACGCAGTTATGGTACTTTTAATTCGGCCGAAAGGGTGAGTACCGATAGCAAACGTGTTTTTGTTGGTTTCACCTATAAGTTCGGCAAATCGAAAATCCAGAAATCGGATGCCAAACTGGGTAATGAGGATGCGTTGAAGCGGTTGTAAAAAATAAAATTCGTCATCTCGACCGCAGCATCGCGGAGCGGAGAGATCTACCAGAATAGATCTCTAGACTACGTTACACTCCGCTCGAGATGACGAATTTGCAGAAAGATCCTTCGACAGGCTCAGGACAACTCCATTAAAAAACGTCGTCTCGACTGGAACGGAGAGATCTACCAAGATAGATCTCTCGACTACGTTGCACTCCGCTCGAGATGACGTCTTTTTGAATCTTACGGCGTAGGTGTATTAAGTGTTTTAGGGATTAAACCCACATTTATCTTACGCACCATTTCTTCCAAATGCATTTTGGTTAAACCTGTGGCAAAAGGGATTGCTTTTTTGATATCGCCCCTTAATTCAATCAAATGAGCACGCATGATGCTTCCACCGTCTGATTTGGTTACATCAGGGTTCATATAAACGTTAATTCCGCCCAACTGTCCCGTCATTACGATTTCGTTGGTTGATACAAACATTTTGATGGCATTGCTCATATAGGTCTGTTGCAGGTTACGGCGGTAAATATCAATTGGTTTGTGGCTGTAAATTTCGCTCCATATTCCTTTTTTCAGGTCGTTAAGGTATTCCATGGCGGTATAATTTTTAACCGGATCGGTAGCCTCTCTGTTGATCATTTTCACGATGATATCAGAACCCATCATCCGCATTAAAACCACGTATTGTAAATAACTGATGGTATTAACAGCATTGGCACCGGTTACATCGGCAATCTGTTTGTTGATCAACCATTTTGGCGTTACAAAAAATTCGTCGTTCATAAACTTCATGGCCTGTTTTTGGGTGGCATAAGAAACAGGAGATAACAATCCACCAGGCTGTTCTACACTTTTAAAAGTAGTATAGGTACCCGCAAAATTACGGATCACATGACCAAGGTATTGGGTATATTGTTTAATTACTTCCTTATAAATTTCGCCTGTTTTATCGTAACCTTCGTTTGGCTCACGCGTCCAGGCCATAATATTTGGCACCACGCGTTTTAGGTTTTTAATGCCGTAAGTACCCGCCAGCATGGCATTATCGCCCATATCTTCGCTCTGCGAACGTGGATCTGTAAACAGGTTCTCTGATCCGAAAAACAAACGTTTATTGGTTTTTAAACTATCGATGATGAGTTTATTCAGATAAGGTGTTTCTTCATCTGCAGTTTTAAATTCGGGCCTCCAACGGTAACCGAATTCGATGGCCCATTTATCGTAATCGCCAATGCGTGGGAAAATCCCTTTTTCCGAAATATGGTCTTCGGGCTGCGCCACATAATTAAACCTCGCATAATCCATTATAGATGGTGTGTGCCCATGAGCCTCTACCCAGGCTTTATCCCTTAATTTAGCTACCGGAACGGTTGAGCTTGATCCAAAATTATGCAATAGCCCAAGTGTATGGCCAACTTCGTGCGAGGATA
>NZ_DJDT01000306.1 GCF_002432345.1 Pedobacter sp. UBA5917 | reverse complement strand
CCCTGCTGAACGCCATTTCCTGGGGAGAATATCCCCTGGGATAATATTCCTTTACAAACCGGTTTGTCGAGGTATCAAATACCTGGATCAGACCGATAAGATTACCCATCGATACGTAAAGAAGTTTTCCGTCCGGACTGATAAGCAAATTTCCCGGGCTTTCGTCCGTAGGTATGGTGGCGATAACCGATCTGGTCTGGGTATTGATAACCGAGATGTTATTGGCATTGGAAACGTTGTTGCCGTTAGCGTTGGCTACATAGGCCCTGCTGCCATCCTGGCTGAATACGATGCCGGCGGGCATCCGCCCAACAGGGATGGTGGCAACCACAGTATTGCTGACCGTGCTAATGACCGAGATGGTGTTGGCATCTATATTGGATATATAGACCTCACTGCCGCTGGGATTGACGCAGACATAAAATGGCGCGCGTCCCACCGCGATTGTTTTTTCTATGCGGTTGGTCGAAAGGTTGATTACCGAAACGTTATTGGTTCCGCTAGTGGGAATGTAGGCATAATCAGCGGTAACCGGTGTAGCGGTGATGGTAGCGGTAACTGCCGAGGCGCTGTTGTTAACGGCGGTGAACGAAGGTATATTGCCCGTACCGCTGGAAGCAAGGCCGATGGATAGCTTATCGCAGGTCCATCTGTAGGTACAGCCCGCCGGAAAAGTTACAGGCGCGGTGGTTCCGCCGTTGGTAACGGTCTGATCAGTCTGGGCCATTGCACCGTAGAACCGCAGAGATAAGCATACAATAAAAATCAGACGGATGAGAGCTGTCATGAGATTGGTAAGGTGTTGTTTTAAAGGTACAAAGGTAAGAACAAAGTTCCATATTCAGCGCAGTTGCGGTCTGAAGGGAGAGAAGGGGTATGGTTTTGGAAGAATAGTGTGTCTTCAACCGTTGAAGTGCCGGAGGAGGAGGCGATTGGCCTATTTTTCATTTTTTTTTGGTGTGCCCCTGAAGTCTTGCGTAAATAGGTAGCTTATAAAGTTAATCCCTCATTGTATTGCCCTTACAGACCTGATAATATTGATACCTACCAATAGATATTCACTTTTCTTACTGGTGTTCGCTATCTTTATCAGATCAATTAAACATTCTATGAAAGCATTTTTGGGAACAGGCCTTTTAGGGTCAAATTTTGTTAAAGCCATGCTCCGCAGGGGCGACAAGGTACAGGTGTGGAACAGAACTGCATCGAAGGCCAAGGCGCTGGAATTGGATGGTGCCAAGGCATTCGATGATATTATTGAGGCCGTTAAAGGAGCAGAAGTGATCCACCTTACACTTAAAGACGACGCTACTGTAAATGAGGTGCTGAATGCTGCCAGTAAGGGGTTTTCTCCGGGCATAACCATCATCGATCATACAACCACCTCGTTAGAGGGAGCCATCGAGAGAACTACGCTCTGGAAAAGTAAAGGTTTCGATTACCTACATGCGCCAGTATTTATGGGGCCTGCAAATGCCCTGGAGGGGAGTGGCAATATGCTGGTATCGGGAAACCAGGTTCTGATTGATAAGTTAGGGCCTGAACTTGCAAAGATGACAGGTAAACTCATCAATTTTGGCCCTGAAGAAGGAAAGGCGGCCGGAATAAAACTGATCGGTAATCTTTTCCTGATTTCTCTTACAGCAGGGCTTTCTGATGCACTTGGTCTGGCCAAAGCATTGGGGATCGATTCTGCAGAAGTAGCCTCATTATTCAGCTCATGGAACCCGGGCGCAGGTGTTCCGGTAAGGTTCGATAAAATACGGGCAGGCGATTTCAGTAAACCATCCTGGGAACTGGATATGGCACGTAAGGATGCCGGTTTAATGTTGAGTGCCGCACAACAAAATGGTGTAAGCTTAACCGTTTTACCAGCTGTGGCAGCATTGATGGATAACTGGATAGCAAAAGGACATGGGAATGATGACTGGAGTGTAATTGCAAAAGATAACCTCTGATCATATACCTGAAATCCGCAATACTATGCCTCCTGATAGTTCGTTTGTTTTATCAGGCTAAATGGATGTCTGTGAAAGCATTTTGGAGTTGAAAAGCCAGATCTACCTGCTGTTTCATGGCAGAGTTAATATAAACAATTAAACCAAAATATAAAATATGAGAGCAATTAATCCCTGGATCAACTTTAACGGCAATGCCGAAGAAGCTTTTACTTTTTACAAATCGGTTTTTGGCGGCGAGTTTACAAAAATCATCCGTTTTAAAGATTTATCAGGTCCCGAATTTCAGGTTGCCGAAGAGGAGGCAGATAAAATCATGTACATTGGCCTGCCACTTGGTAAAAACAATGTGTTGATAGCCAACGATGTTCCCGGTTTTTTGGGGCGGGTGAGTGAAAATGAAAACAGGTCTAAAATATATGTAAATACAGAAGGCCGTGAAGAAGCAGAACAGATATTCAGCGCATTATCTGCTGGTGGCGAAGTAGAAGGCCCGATTGGCGATAGTCCGTGGGGTACCTATGCCGGCATGTTCAGGGATAAATATGGCATTGAATGGATTGTAGAATTTGATCCGGCCGATAAGGGCTGAGGTTAATTCGTTAGTACTTAATAAAGATTCGACCAAACAGGCTGTCTCATTTTTAGGCAGCCTGTTTGGTTGTATGGTTAACCAACTGGCATACCTTTTATATCCCGGATAACCGGCACCATATTTAAGGCTTCGCGGATCAGTTTTATCTTACCATGCGCTGCTACTAAACGCCCCATATAGTGTTGGGCATATTCTTTACCGTTGGTGGCAATAACTGCGGTGGCTTCATATTCACCAAAAGCCTGATCTCGGGTATCAATATGTATCCGGATATTTTTGAATTTAAATCCCTGGAATGTTTTAGGGAGGTTGGCTAAAAAGTTATGCAGTGTTTCCCGGCCTTCCCAACGGGCCGGCATACCCAGACTGGCGAGATAAGGCAATTCAATTGCGGCATCATCGGCAAACAGTTCGATCTGGAAATCAGGATTTCCTATATTTTCTAAGTAATCCAGTAATAATTCTTTTGCAGTTTTCATTTCTTCGTTTTAAAATATGTAAGCTGTTTCAACAGTACAAATATGGCAGGTAATAACAAGCCTTCCATTGATTTATCGTAAGAAATGGCATTGATTTAGGTCAACGTTAAATGATGTTTTTAAAACCTATTTTATGGATTAATGTGTCTTAAATACGCGTTTTGAGACTGAGGAATGCAACTTGTCGATTTTTATTCTGTATTTTGTATCAAAATGTACAACAGGCAAACCGTAAATGAAGCTATGGAGAAAAAGGTTATCCCCTATATGACCCCTAACCAGTTTTATGCAGAATATCTTGATAGCGCGGCTAAACCATTGTTGTCCAGGGCTGCGCATGATCCGGAGGGAAAATATCCCAGCAAGGAGATTTTTTCAATAATGAAAATTGAAGAGTTTTCAAAGTTCATTAAATTTCCCATTATGCCAGCCAGAAGCACGGTATATGAGTTTTTTTGGATGAAAAAAGGGGAAATGGTAAGAACAGATATCCTGCAGAAATACATTGTAGGGCAGGGAAATGTATGTTTTTGCAAAGAGGGAATTATTAAATCCATTGATTCCTGTACAGCCGATGCCGAAGGCTATTTCGTGATCTTTGATAAAGAGTTTGTTCTACATTTTTTAAAAAACCAGAATTCGCTTGATGATCTTCCGTATTTTCAGGATGAGGGAAGTCCTGTGGTAAAACTTAATCAAGATAGTAATCAGGAAGTTGGCGGCCTGTTGGATAAGATTTATAACGAGCAACAGGTTAATCTTCCCGATAGGCAACAATATATAGGTATACTGTTATGCCAGTTTTTGATTATGATGAGGAGAGAAAGCGGATCAACGGTAAATAAAAGGAACCATTCTGCTGCCGAAATAATTACTTTGCGTTTTATTAAACGGCTCAAGCAGGATGTGCTTAAGCATAAATCTGTATTGCATTATGCCAATGCGTTGAATGTGACCGCCAACCACCTCAATAAATGTGTTAAAGAAAGTACGGGGAAACCGGTAACCACCCACATTAGTGAAATGATTGTGCTCGAAGCTAAGGTGATGCTGAAACAGGGAGATGCCAATATTTCGGAAATCGCTATAAGGCTTGGCTTTGAAAATATCTCTTATTTTACCCGGCATTTCAGAAAACATACCGGATATACCCCAACTCATTTCCGCGATAAATTTATTCTTCAGGTTGTAACATAAGCTGTGCAAATGTGCAACGTTTTTTCTGATAGGATTATCTAATTGCCTGTAAGCTCAATTTCTTGCTGCTAAAATAATTCTTTCTTTCCATCCCGTATGATGTTTGCGGATAGGTCTAACGCTTTTTTATAGGGCTGATCATCATGTGCCAGATTATTCGGCCATTTTTTTTTATATAGGTTCATCCGGAATGATTTGTACCAGTTTTGGAAGAATTACTTCTAACTGCGGGTAGCAGGCGCGGCCTACTTTTGTGCCGCGATTTAACCAGTAGTGAATGATCGGTGTAGATATTTTGATGTGATTGGGGTAGACGACTTCCTTTTAGATATCGGAGCGATAGGTTAAATCGTGATTTTGATTTTATAAATATTTCAGCGATCATGAAAAAAAAGCACCTCGTATTTGCTGTACTCATCACTTTTGGAATAGCGGTTGGAGTACTGAATGCCTGCAACAAGGACGACCTTAAGGGGATTACAAATGAATCGGTTTCATTTCAGCCCAGGTTATCGGATTATCATATTTTCTCAGGCAATCAAAGAGATTTAATTCCTGTGGAAGACTATCATCTCTATAGTTTGGCCACCCAGCTTTTTACCGATTATGCGGAGAAGCAACGCCTGATCAAAATTCCCCAGGGAACGAAATTGACCAAAGTTGATGACGGGTTGCCAGAATTCCCCGACAACACCATCATCGTTAAAACATTTTATTATCACCATGATAAAAGGAATGTAAACCTGGGTAAAAGAATTATTGAAACCAGGCTGCTTATTAAAAGTAAAGGCATATGGAATGTCGCTACCTACCTGTGGAACGCGGACCAGACTGATGCCACGCTTCTGGAAGGTGGTACCAATACAGCGGTTAACTGGATTACCGAAACAGGAGAGAAAAAAGTGATCGATTACCATGTGCCCAACAAAAGGGAATGTGCAACCTGCCATAATTCTGATGACCAGATTATCCCGATAGGGCCGAAGTTGAGGAACCTGAATTTTGATGTTGCTGTTAACGGACAGGCTACAAACCAGTTAAAATCATTCCAGAATTTGGGTTTGCTCAATAGTTTTGATTCCCATGCGGTTAAAAGCCTTCCGGTTGCATTTTCACCCAATGTTTCACTCGAAGAAAGTGCGAGGGCCTATCTGGAAATGAACTGCGCACATTGCCATAACCCAACCGGCGACGCAAAGAAAACAGATCTTTTTCTGCAGTATGTTCTACCGATCGATCAGACCGGAATCCGTAAAAAAGGGGATAAGATCGTAAGTAAAACGCAGAAAGGGGTGATGCCACTGCTTGGAACAACCATTATCCACATGGAAGGCATACAGTTGATCAAAGACTATATCGAGAGCCTTAAATAAAATGAACCCAATCAAAATGAAAAAAATATTTTCTACCGGCAAACTTTTAGCTTTTTTCAGCAGTCTTTTAACGCTGGTTTTATGTTCAACCGCCTGCTTTGGGCAGGGAAATCCGCAAGCTGCGCGTTCAAGATGGTCGTATGGATTGAGGTTTTCTGGCGGGTTAAGCGGTCGGACATTGAAGGGTAACAGCAGCACCGTTAACCTCCGTAATGCAATGGAAAAAGGTAAACCCGGATTTGAGATCGGAGCGCAGATGAACTATCGGCTTTCGGAGCG
>NZ_DJDT01000199.1 GCF_002432345.1 Pedobacter sp. UBA5917 | reverse complement strand
TTGCTGAACCGGTAGCCAAGATCGTAGTAATTGCTATGGTTGTTATTCATTTCTTTAATAAATTTTAGACCTGCCCAACCGATAAAACTGTTGGTTTCCTTTTCAATTACTGCCCATCTGCCGATTCCGTTATCGATATACTGCTTTCTGATAAATTCGATATCGGCCTTGCTTTGCTCAATGGACTGCACTGGTTTATTACCTAAAAAAATATGGACTTCGGGGTCGCCATCCATCTCAAACATACCTGCTGCATCTTCGGGGAGTAGCTCACGCAATATTAAACGTTCCGTTTCGGCAAAAATCTTCATATTGGGTTATGATTGTATTGACCAAAATTAGGATAAATTCCGAAGAGTTCAGCTTTAAGTGCGAAAGTCAGAGGTCGGATGTCCGATGTTTGGGCGGTTAAAAAATGGAAAATGTAATATGTATGATGGAATTTACAATAAATCTTTAGCAGCGGAGGCACAGAAAACACGGAATCAACCTTGCGTTCTTTGCACCTCCCTCTGTGTTCTTTGCGGTTAAAAACGCTACTTTCATTTAAACTGTGTGAACATTTACATTACCGTTTGGCTTTTTCCGCAAAATCAAAGCTGCGAGCCAGGCGATTAATATACCAACAGGTAGTATCTCCATATAGGTAAATAAAACGACCATGATGGGGTTTTTGTACATTTCCTGATTAACGGCCAGTTCTTTGGCTTTTTTCGCCAGTTCCGCAGCTGATGCACCACTGGCTTTGGCCTCTCTTAGTGATTGGGCCACATATTTATCCATAAAATCGGGCATAAATACATAATAATCTACCAGCCAAACAATAACATACATCGTTGAGGCTACTAAACTGATCAACGCACCTATTTTAAATGCTTTGCCTAATGTGATTAAGCCATCGTTGTATTTATCGCGGTAATTCTTGATCCCCACAAAAATAAAGGAGAAGGCCAGTACCATAGATGCATAGCCGATAAGCATACTGTGCTCCATGTTAGGGTTGTTATAACAGCCAGCCATCGAGAGTACCATCAATACGGAAACAATTACCCCTGCAATTAATCCGAATACAATTACATTTTTTTTCATGTCTGATTTTTTATTGGTTTACACCACAAAATTGACCCGATTATTTCTTTTCGCCTTCATACTTTAGGGTGATTTTTCAGAAAACTGTCTTTGTAATACTAAAGTACGAATGCTACTTATGGGATGAGGCTGAGTTTTTTAGCGGTTTCTATGGCCTGTGTTCTACGCTTTACTTCCAGTTTTTCGAAAAGGCGGGCATTATGTGTTTTTATCGTATTTAATGAAACAAATAATTTCGATGCAATTTCCTGGTTGCTCAAGCCTTCCGACATCAGTTGTAATACTTCCAGTTCTCTTTTACTGATATTAAGTTTGGTCAACTCTTTTTCGTTAAGAATAAAGGCCCCTGTGCGCTCGGTAAAAATTTCTTTTTCGATCAGGATGGTTTTAGGTTTGGTTAATTTTAGTGCCAGCCAAATGCCCAGTGCAGTAAAAAGAACAGCTATCGATCCTGCATAAATTTCGAAAGCATGGTTAATAATTAGAAAACGGAGTTCTAACCATTTCAGTAAAAACAGCAGTACAGCAAGGAATATCCCATATAGGATTATACTTTTATTTCTGGTAAGAAAATTCGCTGGGCCCGCCATTGGATAATGCTTTGATCAAAAATACAGAATTTAGTTTGAGCGAAGTAAGTATGGAAGATGGAAAATGTAATATAGATGGATAATGGAAAATGTAATATGGATGATGGCATGTATTCTGCGGTGATCATCGAAATCAGCGGGAGATTATTCTGCAATTGGTTTCCCGCAGATTTAAGAGGATATGCGCTGATGGTAATTATGGATGATGGAAAATGTAATATGGATGATGGAATAAGTCAGAGGACCGTGGTTTGGGCAGTGAAAAATAAGCTATAATACGCTGCGTTCTTTGCGGTTAAAAATGTTGTCAATCAAAATTTTACCGAAATGCCGTAATTTTCTTATGACTTTGATAACGGGAAAGCAATAAAGATTTTAAATTAGCAGAAAAAATAAAAAAACTAAACCATGAAAATTACGCTTTATGCACTTGTTCTATCCGTTGTTTTATTCGGCTGCGGTGGTAATTCTGACAAAACTTTCAAAGCCCGCGAATTTGCCGTGAGCGATGATTTTAACGTATTCCCAAAAGGAAGTAAAGACATTTTAACCATTGTTAAAACCGATTCGGGTAAAACAACAGCTGCCGATCGTTTCGCTATTAATACCAGGGATACCACCATTACCATCGAAGATGGCTCGAATGCGCCTGCCAGGAAATTTGTTGTGGCCTCGTTCATTAACACACAAAAAACTGCAGTACTGGTACAGGTAGATGATAAAAATGGCAAAATGGCCCCATTTTATATCATTTATGTAAACGGTGGAAAAACAGAGGTGGTGAGCTTAAACAAAGCATCAAAAGGAGCTGAAGATAAAAAATATACAAACGGTTTGGAAGAATTAACCAGAAGCAATTTATTGGTTAATAACGATTTCTTTATCACCACGATCAACTCAAGGGTTTACCCGGTTAAACGCCAAAAAGAGGACGAGCGTATCCAGGGGAAATTCTTCATGTATTCGAGCGATAAAACCACTTTGGCATTCTTAACTGCTAATTCTTTATACCAGGTAAATACCAAAACTGGAGAAACTTTTAACCTGCCTTTGCCTGCCGAATTAACCAGTCAGCCCGAAACACTTGTAGGTAACATCCAAAGTGATTACACCTGGGTGCCTAACGAACATGGAACATCATTCCTGAAGAAAAATGCTGATGATAACCGCATTGTTGATATTAAAGAGTTTAAACACTAAGCCTTAATTTTAACAGAATTTAAGCTGAACCCATGACTTTTTACAACAGATATCAGAATGGGGAAACTCAGGATGTTTATAACGACATCGAAAAATTGGGAGAGAAGGCATTCTCTCCTGATTATTATCCTGATGTAGAGAAAGTATTGATCGAAACTTTCGAAAGGGTAAAATTTAACCTGGATATTATTTACCGTGAGCTTAAAACCATTGGTTATGTTTTCTGGAAAAATGGGACTGGGAATGATGATGCCCTAATTGAACCTTCTGAGGATACCTGGCAACTTCTCGCTACATTGGAGAAGAGCATCAAAACCGTTGGGAAATTGCCGCTTTCCTTAAAAATGTTTTATAAAATTGTTGGTGCCTGCAATTTTGCATGGAATTATCGGGAAAATGAAAATATCATTTGGGAAATGGCCGATCCGATCCAAATTGCTCCCTTATCCTATTGTGTTTCGGAGGTAACGGATGAATACTGGTTGGAGGAAATGAATGAATATATTGAAGACGAGGAATATGGTTCTGCTTTTTTAGAGCTCTCTGCCGATGATCTTCATAAAGATAATGTTAGTGGTGGCCCTCCGTACTCACTCCAGTTAACCCAAACCCAAAGTGTTGATGGTATTTTTTTAAACGAGCCGAACAATACCACATTTATCAATTACCTCAGGATCTGTTTCGAAAGCTGCGGTTTTCCTGGTATGCAAAACCAAAGGGATCAAAGCTTCCAAAAGTTTTTCAATAAGGTAAAACCTCAGTTGAAAAAAATATAAGTCTTTTAAATTACTTCTATTGAAAGTTGTGGGCTGGTTCGTATAGACACAAGCCACGGAGTTTAAACACTAACAGTTAATAAAAACCAGCCGCGGCCCGTGTCCTCGCGGACCACTATAATTTTAAACCACCATTGTTCTAAAGGTTAAGTTTACCCTTGGCTGATCTACTTTTTTGGTAGGAGGCAGCCGGTGTAGCCAATTCGTCTGTGTTGCATCTTTCATCACCAACAAACTTCCATGTTCTAAAAACAGGGTAATTGTTTCTTTGCTCTGTTTGTGTTTGAAAAGAAATCTTCTTTCTGCACCAAAACTTAAAGATGCAATGGCCGAATCTTTTGCCAGGGCTTTTTCATCATCGCTATGGTAAGCCATGCCTTCATCGCCGTTATGGTATAAATTAAGCAGGCAGGAGTTGTAGGTTACACCAGTTTGCTCTTCCGAAATTCTCTTTAATTTCAGTAGTTCTTTCGTCCAGGGCAAAGCCAGTTTAGATTTGTTGGAATAGGTGTACGAATAATTTTCATCTCCGTACCAGGCCACTTTCCTTTTGGTAATAATGTGTTTACCCATAATAAAAGCCTCATCGTTTTTCCATTCGATCGTATTCATCAAAACATCAAAATAATGGTCGGCTTCCTCCGGTGAAAATAACCTGCCGAAATAATTTACCGTTCCGCCATAGGGCAGAAAGTTCTGCTTTGGATTTATCGTTGTGCCGAATAAATCCAAAGTTTGTATGTTATGTTTACTCATTACGATTCAGGGTTTGTTTGTGCAGCTTCCCAACCGATCATGGCTGTTTTCCTGTTAAGGCCCCAGTGGTAACCGCCCAAAGCACCGCTCGATTGTATTACCCTATGGCATGGGATTAGAAAAGCAACAGGATTGTCGCCAATGGCCGTACCAACCGCCCTCGATGCATTAGGGTTTTGCAGGTTTTTGGCGATGCTTCCATAAGTGCTTAATTTGCCCATGGGGATTTTAAGCAATGCTTCCCAAACTTTCAACTGGAAATCAGTTCCTTTTAAATGCAGTTTGATCTGATTGAGCTTACCCCAATCGTGGCTGAAAATATATAAAGCATTCTGTTGCTCTTTATCCAGAAGCAATTGATATTTAGCTGCCGGAAACTGCCGCTGAAGATTGGCCAATGCAAGCTCTTCATCATCATAAAAAGCAATATGACAGATTCCTTTTGGTGTACTCGCCACAATAATATTTCCGAACGGACTTTCTGCAAAGCTATAATTGATATGAAGATTTTCGCCTCCGTTTTTATATTCACCGGGTGTCATGCCTTCAATGTTTACAAAGAGATCGTGTAACCTGCTGGTGCCTGATAAACCGGTTTCCAGAGCCGTATCGAATAAACTATGGTTCTCTTTCAGCATTTCTTTGGCGTAACCAAGACTGATGTACTGCAAAAAACGTTTTGGCGTGGTACCGGCCCACTCGCTAAATAACCTCTGGAAATGAAAAGGACTTAAGTTTACCTTTTCGGCAATTTCTTCCAACCCCGGCTGCGCCTTAAAATTAGTTTTGATGTAACTAATCGCTTCGGCAATTCTATTGAAATTAATTTCTTCCTGTGCTTTCATGATCTTGAATAATTTATATCCAAAAGTAGTATGGAACGAAACGGTAAACTACCCGAAACTTGCTCAATTTAATGCTTATAAAGCAAAAAAAGTTTTGTATTTAAAATGCGGGGATTTTATTTTACCGAAAAAATTGATCGGTATTGTATGTCAGGTAATTAGATTTCTTCGATAACCGATTCTCCTTTTGATCGGTCTCCCGAAGTCCATTGCCAGGTTTCATGCAGCCTGATTTTTCCACTCTCCAATAAAACTGGTTTCGAATGGCAGATTCCCGTCATAAGTTCTCCCTTATCGTTTACCTGATGGTAACGCATATCGATTGTGCCATTTTCTCCAACAAGTCCGATTAAATGTCCATAAATGATTTTTCCACCAGAATATTCAGCAGTCAGGATATTTCCAGAATGTTGATACCTGAAAATAGTTTCGCCTGAAGTTTCTCCATTTTCGGTATTGCTAACCGGTTTGAAAATTTTGCCGTTATAATTTATCATGATGCGATAAATCTAAACATCACATCAGAGATAAAAAAATAATACGGATATAATCCTCAGATCATTGGAGACTAAGATAACCAAAGTTTTTCTTCCCTTTTAACTACCAGTACACGGTCGTCATTTAATACCAGATAACCATACTCATAGCAGAAAACATAACAGTTGCCGTTCTGTGTTTCATAGTAATAGGTATGGTAATCGAAGTTGAAGCCTGCCGAAATTAGTTTTTTACGGCTGATTTTCACTTTACCATTGGGGTTGAACTGTGCAAGTATGCCACGGTTCTTTTTCAAAATACTGTTAACCCGTCTGATTACGAGGCCATCCTCGGTTTTAATACGGTTATTGTAATTGTTGCGGCAAGAATCATCGCAGAATTTCTTGTCGGTTCTTCCTTTAACTGCTGTTCCGCAGTCTAAACATAAGCGTTCCATAATAACTTTCTTTTTTTTATTATGGGATGATGGTCTAATTTATAAAATAAAATGATTGAAAAGAAAAAAATAAAAACCCGCATCCAAGCCCAAAATCGCATATTATCCGTGTATAAACGCTTATAAACGACTATAAATACTTACAATCCGGCTAATTTTTGATCCGGTATGCAATTTTGTGTTGTCGGTTGCCGGGGTGGCAGCTGTTCGTTAAACATTTAGAAACTTAAAAAATTAAAGATTATGGAAAGCGCAACTAACAAAGTGGTATTAAGCGGATTTGCAGGTGCAGATGCAGAAGTTAAAAAAGTTGGATCTCAAAAATTGGCAAAGGTGCGCCTCGCTGTTAACGAATCATATAGAAATTCGTCGGGCGAGGATATCAAAAAAGTACAGTGGTTTAATTTAACCTTTTGGAATGCGAAAGCGGATATTGCGGAAGCGCAGATTAAAAAAGGCACCGGTTTAACTATTGAAGGCAAATTGCAGAATAACAGTTATGATGCACAGGATGGTTCAAAGCGCTACAGTTTTGAGATTGTGGTATATGATGTTGTAATCAGGGAGAATGAAAAACAGAATGCCTTTTAAATAAAATTAAATCCCATCATGCAAGGATTTAATTTACATGATGGGGTTTAATTACAGTTTTACAGAGAGGCCTGTGTAAAAATTGATTCCTGCAGCTGGATTAAAATACCTTCCATTTGCTGCATTTAAATCATTGCCCAAACTGTAATTCACATTAAGCAGATTATTTACACCTGCAAACACATCTAAACGGGTTTTGCTGATCCTTAAATTTCTGATGCCCAATTTGCTTTCAACCAGATGGTATCTTTTTGCAAAAACAGTGTTGGCATCGTTTAAAGGGATAGCCGAAGTATAATTATGCTGTACGAAGAAATAGATGGCTTTAGGGAAATTAAATTCCAGGCTGTTCACTAAAATACTCTCCGGAACGCCGGTAAGTTTATTCCCGCTGTAAGAGGTAGTACCACTTACAAAATCGTCAAATCTGAAATGACTATAAGTGTAATTGCTTCTTAATTGTAGTCCTTTTAAAAATAACGTGTTATTCCTGATGATCCAGATGGCAGTTTCCAGTTCAATACCCTGTTGTTTGGTACCTCCGGCATTAATAAAATATTCAGCGTCGTTCTGGTTTAACCTTCTCACGATGGCATCTTTTAAACGGTAACTGAATACATTAGCATTCGCATAAAAACGGTTATTTTGGCTTTTATAGCGTAATCCGGCTTCATAATTCCAGCCTAATTCTGCCTGCAGGTTATTGTTGATATTGTTATCCGACGATCTTACCTCCGCAATGGTTGGTGGAGAATAACCCTTGCTTACAGAGGTTCGCACCGAAAACTCAGAAGTAATTAAGTAAGAAACCGCTGCTTTTGGCATAAACTGCGTATCGAACTTCCTTTGTTTTGAATCAATAACTACGGGAAAATAACTTTCATAATTATACCTGTAGAAATTTAAACTCGAAGCCAGTTCAATGAGGAATTTGTTGCTGATATCGAAATTCAGTCTCAGGTAGGCAAAATCCTGACTTGCTTTTAAACGGTCGGAGGCCTGCATGGCAGTAGCTTCGCCTCCATTGTTATTAAAGTTTTTAATCTGACTCTTTGTAGCCGAACTTTCTAATCCGATTTGGGCGTTAAATTTAAAATCTTCTTTTGCCTGCGTGTAATCTAAAAATGTTCTTAAACCTAAAGTACTTTCGTACCGCTTTTCATAATTCGTAATAAAAGGATTTTTGAAATCGGTATAAGTAGTGAATAAAGCGATCACATGTTTTAAATGTGCATTAATCTGATAGGAGTTGGATAGTCCGCCAAAAATAGTTTTGTTGTAAATGGCAGCCTGTTGGGAGATAGCGCCGGGTATGGTTGGCGTTGCCGGCCGTGCCAGCTTAGGGTCCTGATCCAATTGCATGGCCGTTAATCCACCTGGTGTGTTATAGGCCAAATCGCTGTAAAATGCAAAAGCTTTCAAACTGCCTGCCGCACTATAGTTCCATTGCTGAAAAGTCTGGAAATATTTTCTGTCCATGGCGCTGTTCTGACGGTAGCCATCACTTTTTTGATAACCTTCGCTAAAGCTGAAACTATAATTTTTAAACTGGTGTTTAATGTCTGCCGTTTGATGGAATAAACCATAAGATCCGGTTATTGCAGAAGCACTGATCCAATTATTATCCGGGCTTGGCGGCGTAATTAACAATGCCCCACCTGTATTTGCACCAAATATGCTGGCTTCGGGGCCTTTGTAAACTTCCATTGTGCCAACCGCGGCAACATCCAGCGCATTTAAATAAGTGTTGCCACCAGCATCGGTTAAAGGAAAATCATCAACGTAAATCTTAACATTCCGGATGCCAAATGGCGATCGCAATAAACTTCCACGCAGTGATAAACGGTAGCTCCCGGGCGACCGTTCTTCCATTCTTACACCGGTAGTAGCATTTAAAGTACTTACCAACGAGCTGCTCTGCTGGTTGCGGATGGCACTGCTATCGATAAGACTAACGGCTGATACAGACCTCAGTAAAGGTTGACGGTTGTAATAACCTTTTACAGTAACATCTTCGAGTTTTTTTGTCGAATCAGGTTTAATGGTCTGCGCTAAACCTGTTAATGCAGACAAAGTTAACAGTAGGGTAAGGTTTGATTTCAAAGGGACAAAGGTTGATGTTTTAGCCACAGATCGGCAGATAAATTTACTGCATATTCTACTAATCTGCGGCTAATTTATAAACTATTTTGCTGCCACCCTCCAAATTACCCCGCTTACATCATCGGCCACCAATAAAGCACCATCGGGAGTGAGGGTAACACCAACCGGACGGCCATAAACCTCTGCTTTTTCTGCATCAGCAACAAAGCCGGTTAAAAAATCTTCGGGTTTCCCAGTTGGTTTTCCATCCTTAAATGGAACGAAAGCTACTTTGTAGCCAGAAATTGCTGATCTGTTCCACGATCCGTGCTGACCGATAAAAGCACCTCCCTGATATTTTTGGGGAAATTTGGTGGCTTTATAAAATGCCAATCCCAATGAAGCAGTATGTGCGCCAACAGGAACGTCGGGCGCAATGGCTTTTTTAACCATTTCAGGGTTTTTACCTTTTAAACGCGGATCTTCATTTTGTCCATAATATGAAAAAGGCCAGCCATAAAACGCACCAGGTTTAACGCTGGTAATATAATCAGGAACCAGGTCATCGCCAAGGCCATCGCGTTCGTTTACAGCTGTCCACAACATATTGGTTGTCGGTGCCCAATCTACCCCAACCGGATTACGTAAACCACTGGCATAAACTTTTTCACCCGTACCGTCTGTATTAATTTCTAAAATGTTGGCCCTGCGCACTTCATTTTCCATGCCATTTTCACCAACATTACTGCCCGATCCAACAGTTACATAAATCTTGCTTTTATCAGCATTGGCAATCAGGTTCCTTGTCCAATGGTTGTTATAGCCCCCGGCCGGAAGACTCAAAATCTTTTTACCGGTTGCGGTTATTTTGGTATCGCCTGTTTTGTAAGGGTATTGCCATAAGCCATCTGTATTGGCTACATAAAACGAATCGCCGATAATCAACATTCCAAATGGTTGGTTAAGTCCATTTAAAAAAGTGGTTACGGTTTCGGGTTTGCCATCCTTGTTTGTATCGCGATAAAGCAAAATGGTATTGGCACTTTTTCCGGGAACTTCCGATTTGGCTTTGCCGGTAACCGTATTGGCAACCGATTCTGCTGCGCTTCTTTCGGAATTGGAAAGTGCAACCAATACATCACCATTAGGGGCAATATAGGTATTTCGCGGACTTTTAATATTGGAAGCAAATTTTGTGACTACAAATCCTTGCGGCGCAATAGGTGTTTTTCCTTCCGGCCAGCCAATTACCTTGCTGAATTTGCTTTTAGCGGCATTGGTATCGGGTGCAGGTAAATTTACCGCTCCATTTTTGGTGGTTACCGTGGTGTCTTCGCCCTGGGGCTGCTTGTTGGAATTGGATTGGCACCCAAAAAGAACTGATGCTGAAAGTATTACAGTGTAGAAAATCTTGTTTTTCATGTCGGGATTTTTTTGATCATTAACTGGTTTCAAAAAATATAACATGGAAATCGAACAGATGTTTTGGGTTAGCGGATAATTGCCACAACCAGAAAATTGAAATGGAAAGTACCCGAAAGTACTTTCCATAAGAGAGAGCGCACCTTATTTTCCTTTGAAGATGTTCAGTTTGTACTGATAGGTAACAAGGAAGTATCGTTTTAATATTTCTCTATCTGATATATTAACCGCATTGTTGTAGGCATACCTGCTTACCGAAATATTCTGGTCCAAAAGATCATAAACTGAGATTTTTAGTTGTCCACGGTCTTTTTTAAGCATTTGTAGAGAGAGCGCGAGGTTTAAAAAATGAGAACTTTTCCTAAAGCCTTCGGCAATCTGCGGATTGTAATTATAAGAGTAATTTACATCGAGAATTATTTTTTTAGGCCAGCGCAAACTAAAATCAGACCCAACGGTATGCGAATAGGTATTTACATCATTGAAGTTTACGTCATACCTGGTCATCTGCTTGGTAAAATTATATCTTGCATTGATGCTCAACAGCTCGTTGTAATTGAAACTGATGTTTTCGCCCGCATAGATATAAAAATTGTTTTCGAAACCTTCGTCGGTATTTAAGATAAATTGCCTCCTGTTTAGGTTTAAGTTTAAATTGGTATTAAGCCCAATCTGCCATTTCTGTGATTTTTTAAACTGTTTGCCAAAATTTATACCCATATAACCATTGGCACTTCCGTTCCGGTTTACATAAGTTGTGGTATTTACACCGGCACTACTGAGCTTGGTTTGCTGGATAACTACATTGTTGCTAAAATTTATACCAGAGTATACATTAAAGTTGATCTGCTTGCTATGATTATATTTATAGAGATTAAAATTGAAACTTTTTACCCTTGATGGTACCAGATCAGGGTTACCGGTTGTTTGATACAACGAATTATATACCCGCACAATAGGCTGCATCTGGGAGATACTTGGCAGATCTAAACGTTCATCGTAACTGAATGATATGCCTGGCCCATCAATACGCACACTTGGGAAAAAATTGCTGAATTTCTGGTCAATATCGTCGTAACCATAATTGAACACATTTTTTACGTTCATTAATTCGGCTTTAACCCCAAGCCTTATGCTGTAGTTTTTATTGATTTTGTACAAAAGCTGCGGACGGATATTCTGGGTAAAAATATTACGCTGTAAATCGTTGCTGAGATTAACCTGAAGAAAATCGTATGTACCCGTAAGCGGATTTTTTTCTGAAAGACTCAACTGGTCTTTATTCCCCGAATATTTAGCATAAGCATTCGTCTCCAATATTAGTTTATCGGAAATAATCGGAAAATTATAGGTTAGGGATAAATCTACCGAAGTCGATTTTCGCCAGCTGTCTTCATAGCGGTCCTGCCTTTCCGATTTTACATCGGCAGTGTATGACACAATGTTGTTAAGCGAATACCGGTCTCCCTCGTTATTGCTAAACTGGATGGAATGGGTAATATTAATGGATTCGCCTTTTTTCTTTAACCTTCGGTAAAAATTAAAATTGTGTGAAAAATCGATATTGTTCGACTTATATGTGGCATCGTACGAATTTTCTCTCAATTTTGGGAAAGCTGTATTAGAGCTGTTGCCAAAATTACCATTGATGTTGTTGTCGCCACCAAAACTAAATTTGGGTTCGTATCTGATCCTGTTAATGGTATCGGGTACCCACTCTACCAGACCGCCAAAGGCATGTTTGTTGTTTTTATTCGTATTTCTGTTCTGCGAAAAGGATACCAACCTCGTATCGGGCAGAAATTGCTCATTGTAATTCTGGCTGTTATAAATCCTTTCGGTGTGGGTAAAGAAATAAACCAGGTTGAGTTTGAGTTTCTTGCCATAATTATTATTGATGTTAACACCTGCCGAAGCAACATTTTCCAGACCGCCATAATTCCGGCCACCAAACGTGCCATCGTACACCTGCGATCCGCCCGAACGGTCGAAACCGCCCATTGAGTATAAATCCTGACCTGAAAAACCTGTTTTATTGAGGTTGTTGGCCAAACCGATTAAACTTACCTGCAAAGTATCCCTGAAATTGCTGAGGATACCGGCCGTTTCATACCGGTCCCTGCTACCACCGCCACCATAAATTTTGCCCAATGTACTTTTCTTAATCTTGCTTTTCATTTTCAGGTTGATGATTTTAGCAACCTGTGTTTCGCTCACCAGATGATCAGGATCGTTCTCACGATCGTCGTAAACCTGTATTTTATCAACCATATCGGCATCGAGGTTTTTGGTTGCTACTTTCGGATCATTTCCGAAAAATTCCTTTCCATCGATCAATAGTTTACTGATCGATTTACCATTTACAAGGATAGAGCCATCCACATTTACCTGTACGCCCGGCAATTTTCGGAGCAGTTCTTCTACAACGGCATTCGGACGGGTTTTAAAAGCTTCGGTATTAAATTCGATGGTATCTTTTCTGATGGTCACTGGCGATCTTTCGCCTTTGATTACCACTTCGTCCAGATTGTGGCTTGCCAGTAAAATGGTGCCGAAATCTTTGACCACATCTTTTTTAAGATCAAGCATCCGTCTGAATGTGGTATAGCCAACATAAGAAACAATAAGTTTTGTTGGCTTTTCGACAGGAATGCCGGATAATTTAAAAACACCATTTTTATCGGTAAGGGTATAAGATATCAGACTGGTGTCTTTTGCATTAACAATGGCAACGGTGGCAAATTCTACAGGAGTTTTAGTAGATGAATCGGCAACAATTCCTTTAACAGTGGTTTTGTTTTGCGCCATCAGGTTAAAACCCATTAAAATTAACAGGAGTGTAGTGAGAAGCTTGAGCATTTAGGCTATTTGGTTGAGCTATAATTTTGAAACGATTAGTTGAAACTAAATTACCACATAATAACCAAAGATTTAGTTAAAGAATTGTTAAATCGTTCTGAACATACCGAAAAATGGCTTGAATGCTTATTTAACGAGGTTTTCCAGTAATTTGGTTTCAATATCCTTTGCATTTAATAACAATGCAGAGAATTGGGGATCAGATTTTACCAATAAAAATTTTCCGTTGGGGAGCACAATGGCGGAGGTGCCACAGGTGGTTATTTCATTAAATAATAGCTTTTTTAAAAATCCTGGATCGGTTTCTATTTCAAGGCCTTTTGATTTAACCTGGCTAAAGCTTTCACCTATCTCACGGTATTGATAAATAGCAACTTTTGGCCGCGCTGCTGCTTTTTCCAATATGTTTTTTTGAAATGCCCACCTTACATTGTTCAAAAATTCGGCATTCTGATAGTTCAGGTCGTTCCAGCAAACATCTTTATTGAAATCGTATTTAATGATGATGGTATCTTTTAAAGCTAGCCTTTCGTTCTGTTTTAAGAAGGTATGCAACGAATCGATCTGTGCATCGGTTAGTGTACCTGCCTGATAACGTTTGTTTTCATCTACATATAATTTTGGTGAGCAGCTATAGATGAGGATCGATAACAGGGCAGATACAAATATTAATGATTTAAGGTGTTTCATTGCCAATGGAAAAATTTTGGGGAAAGATTTGATTATTATTGATACTGTAAGCGGTAAAGTTTGTGGTTGTCATCAACCTCTAATCCATTATCGTTAAACCACTTTAAAAAATTGTTCCAATTGGAGTTGTTGGCAAGCTGCCATTTTGTAAAGGCAGGTTCGTCGCCTATCATTAAAATCCAATGGTTATAGGGCTCCAGAAAATCCAGCTCGGCTAGTTTCTGCTGATAATCGAAGAGAATGTTAGGGTACTTTTTATCGTTACCACCTTTAATAAAGTTTTTAAGAAAATTTGCCCTGATATCGCTCAAGCTATTTAAGTTTACTTCTTTCTCACCCGCTACTCCAAGGGTAAGGTTCATTTCGTAAATCGCTGTAAAGGGCATTCTAAATTTTTTTGGATCTTTAAGGGCGTCGATAGAAATGGTATGGTTTTTTGCAAACGATACTTTTGCGGTGTCTCCCTTAATCTGGATCTGGCTCATATAAGTATCGAAAAGGAGTTTGCTCATCTCCTGGGTACGTTTAGAGTTTCTTTCAAGGTTCATAAATAATTCGCCATAAAGCATGCCCCATACTTTTTCGGTAGAACCAAGAAATATTTTCGAAGCCCTGTAATAATTTGCAGCATACGAAGGTTCTGCTTCAATCCCTTTTTCGTAATATTTTATGGCGTTGTTAAAATCCTTTCGGTTCAGCTGCATATTGCCGAGCTCGGTATATATTTTTCCTGATTTCGGGAATTTTTTCAAGCCTTTTTCATAGGTGTCTATAGCTTTATCGGGTTGGCCCAGATAATCATAAGCGTTGCCTAAAGCCTGATAAACCAGATCGTAAACATCTTTATGTCTGGTCAGTTTTTCTAAAATTTCGGCAGCTTTCTGATGATCCTTTTTACCCGAATAGGAATAGGCAAGCTCGTAGGGATAAGTGATGTTTTCGGGATCCAGTTTTTGCGATTCTTCCAGCAATTTGATTGCTTCATCAAATTTGCCTTCCTCATCTTCAAGTTTATAAGCCTGTTGTGCTTTGTTTTTTGCCAGCGCTTTATCTTCTGTGCTTTGTGCAAAAACGGTTTGAAACGACAAGAGGATAAGAGCGGAGAGTAATTTAGCGGTAATTTTCATCTGATTAGTATTGGTTTAAGTACCATCTATAGATGCGGATTGTACCCGAAATCCATAGACAGTACATAAATTTATAACTAAAATTTTAAGGATGAAAATTTTTACGGTTTTAATAACTTACCCTTTCAAAATCTTAGCCTTTTCGGCATCAAATTCTTCCTGTGATAAAATTCCGGCATCTAATAATTCTTTCAAATCCAATAATGCCTGCTTTTTTGCTGCCATATCGTTTTTAGGCGTTTCTGCAGTGGTTTCTGCTGATACTTGACTTGCCATTTGCTGATTTGAAGTACTTGCCGGACCGTATTTTAACAAAAGTTCGGTAATTTCATTAAAACCCTTGATGTTCGAGTAATCGATTGCTTTCTGTTCTTTCACATTTACAATTGATGGATCGGCAGATTTCTCTAGTAAAAATTTCACAGCATCTTTTTTACCATTTGCAGCGGCATAATGTAAAGCGGTGTTTCCGCTTTCGTCCTGAATGTTAACATTGGCGCCCTTTTCCAATAATAACTTTAACATGCTCAAATGGCCACTTTTAGCTGCTACGTGCAGCATACTTTCGCCACCATAGTTATAATTATTATCAAATGAGAAGCTGGCTGAAACGGAAATGTTGTTGGCTGTTTCTACCCATTCGAGGTACGAATACATCGAATCGTCATTGCCCGAAAGCGGTTTTGCATAATTTACATCCACACCATTGGCCAAAAATAAATCAACAATTTCTTTCTGGTTATTGGCACAGGCATACCATATAGGAGATAATCCATTTTTTGATGATACAAATACATCTGCACCTTTTTCCACCAGCGTTTTGGTGAGCATACGGTTAGCATCGTAACAGGCAAGTAACAGCGCTGATTCTCCATTATGGTTAACATGATTGATATTGGCACCTTTATCAATAAGCAGCTCAGCCATTGGCGAATTTTTGGATTTAACTGCAAAAATCAATGGCGAATCGCCATGTTTATTGGTGGTGCTGATATTGGCACCAAATTCCAATAATTTTTGTACAACCTCTTTGTTTCTCCAGGCAGATGCGATAAGCAGTGGTGTTTCTGCCTCATTATTCTCACTGTTAACGTCGAGTCCGCCACTAAGCAGTTTTTCCAATATTTCAATCTGGCCGTTTTGTGCCGTTAAATGTAAGAGACTATTTCCCTTTAAGTCTTTAATGTCGATCCTGGCACCCTTATCCAACAGGTAAATCGCTGTTTGTTTCTGCTTTTGCAGGCAGGCAAAATAAAAAGGGGTTTCGCCGTCATGATCTTCGTAATCCAGATCAGCGCCGCGGTCGATTAAAATTTTTACCAGATCCAGATAACCATGGTGTGCGGCATAATGCAAAGCAGTGCGGCCTTTTTCGTCGGTATAACCTACTTTTACTTCGTTATTGGCCAATAAAAGTTCGGCTATTTTGCGCTTGCCGCTTTCGCAGGCAATTATAAATGACATCGACATATTTTAAGATTGTTTCATTAACAGTTCAACAGTTTTTATTTTCAGGTTATCATCCGAGGCCAGCATTAATGCCGTTTGGTCTTTATCGTTACTAATTGCAATATCTGCCCCGTTTTCGATCAAAAGTTTTACTTTCCGGTAAGTTTCCTTTGCTTTTTCGGCCTCGTAATTCACATTATAGGCGCAAACTTTGTGCAATAAGGTATTTCCTCCATCATCTGTTCTGTTGATATCTACCTGCCCGGTTTCTAATACAGCTTCCAAAATACCGGCCTGTTTTTCTGCAATTACATCCAACGGGGTTTTATCGGCGCTGTACCAGGTACTGGGCTGATATAAATCGGCGCCATCGTTTAGCAGTTTTTTAAGGAAATTGATCCCGCTTTCACTGTTCGACATCATGCGTACATATTCGAACAACAGTGTTTCGCCCTTTTTACTTACCTGATCAAATTCCGGCGTGGCAAAATTGCGGAGGGTGTCGTAAATATTTTCGCTCTGTGAATGCGCCACAGCATAAAAGAAAGCCGAATTTCCTTCGCGGTCGGTCTGGTTTGGATCTGCACCGTTTTCGAGCAGGTGTGCAATTAAATTTTTCTTGTTGAATTTTATCGCTGTTATTAATGGCGTTTCCTGTACAATATTGCCCTCGTTTATATCAAGGCCTTCATTGATTAGGATATCGATATAACCTTTAAGCAGATCGGTTGTTTGTTCATCATTAAGGTTGTACCGGCGGAAATTGCTTTTTACTACCTGTTGAAGATAATTTTCTTCAGCATTGTTTTTAAAGTTTGCGGTACATCCAGCATCAATACAGGCTTTGATCACTTCTAAACTTACGCCGTTCTCGAAAAGATAACCCAACAATGTTTTTGCATTTACCTCATCGTTCAGGTTATCGAAATGGGTAATAAATTCGTTAAAGAAAGTTATGTCCTGCTCTTCGTTACCAAGGTTGCGCACAATGCTTTGGAAAATGCTTTTATCGAAATTGTCGAATTCGTAAATATCGGTTTCGATGGTTTTATCCTTTACCATCATATTTAAGATTTCGTACTGTTTTTCTCGGATGAGGTTGTCGAAAATGGATGATTTTTGGTGATCCTGTAAGTTTTTGGAGAGTTTTTCGCCGTTTTGCATCAAACTTTTTGCTTCGTCAAATTTGCGGGCATTTAACTGCTGATCTAAGGTAGTTTCGGTCATTTCAATTAAAATATTTAAAATAGATAGATATATGTGCCTTTGATGCTACAAAAGTTTAGCCAAAGAATGTGCTTAACTAAAAATTATCATGAATGTTGCTTAGAGGTGGTTAACTGTATAAATTGTTTAAACTGGTTAACTGCGAATGGCAAATTGCTTAATTGTTGCATTGCTTGATTGTTAACCGCAAATTGCGAACTGAAAACTGGTTAACTGTGAATGGCAAATTGCTTAATTGTTGAATTGCTTAATTGTTAACCGCAAATTGCCAACGGAAAACTGTTTAACTGTGAATGGCGGATAAGTTAAACAATATAACTACTAATAAACGTCATCTCGAGCGGAGTGCAACGTAGCCGAGAAATCTATCTAAGTAGATTTTTCCAGAAATTCCCCTGCGCTTCAAAACAATTTACCGTCATTAACATTTTACCAAAGGAATAATGCATGTACCTTATAAATAACATTACGATGTTCCTTAATTCACCCGATTATTTTATCTTTAGGCGATTTTAAAAAGATCGGTCTACAGAGCCATAAACCGGTCGAATATTTAACCTTAATAAGCAAAATCAATATAAATATGTCAAATACATCAAAAATTATCTACACCAAAACCGATGAGGCGCCATTGTTGGCTACTTACTCACTTTTACCTATTGTACAAGCTTTTACCGCATCAGCAGGTATTGATGTAGAAACCAGAGATATTTCTTTAGCAGGAAGAATTTTGGCAAACTTTCCTGAGTATTTAAAAGACGACCAAAAAATTGGTGATGCTTTGGCAGAGCTTGGTGCATTGGCCACCACTCCTGAAGCAAACATTATTAAATTACCCAATATCTCTGCTTCTATCCCACAGTTGGTAGGTGCAATTACAGAGTTACAGGCACAGGGTTTTGCCCTTCCAAATTATCCTGATAACGCACAAAGCGACGAAGAAAAAGCAATTAAAGCTAAATATGCAAAAGTTTTAGGTTCGGCTGTAAATCCGGTTTTACGTGAAGGTAACTCTGATCGTAGGGCACCTAAAGCTGTTAAAAACTATGCTAAACAAAACCCACACTCGATGGGCAAATGGTCGGCAGATTCTAAAACAAGGGTTGCGAGCATGACAGAGGGTGATTTCTTCGGTTCGGAAAAATCGACCACCGTTGCAGAAGCCAGTCAGTTTAAAATCGAATTTGTTGCTGCAGATGGTGCCGTAACCGAATTAAAAGGTTTATCGCCGTTAAAAGCAGGCGAGGTGATCGATAGTTCGGCATTGAGCTTATCGGCATTAAAAACTTTTGTGGCTAAAGAAATTGCAGAAGCTAAGGCAGAAGGCGTTTTATTATCAGCGCACTTAAAAGCAACGATGATGAAAGTGTCTGACCCGATTATTTTCGGTGCCATTGTTGAAGTTTATTTCGCAGATGTTTTTGCTAAATATGCCGATCTTTTTAAAGAATTAAATATTGATACACGCAATGGTTTAGGTGATGTTTATGCAAAAATTGCAGGCAACCCGAAACAGGCAGAAGTTGAAGCGGCTTTGGCACAGGCCATTGAAAACGGACCGGCTTTGGCCATGGTAAACTCTGATAAAGGAATTACCAACCTACACGTGCCATCGGATGTGATTGTTGATGCTTCTATGCCGGCAATGATCCGTACTTCGGGCCAGATGTGGAATAAAGAAGGTAAACCTGAAGATACCATCGCTTTAATTCCAGACCGTTCTTATGCTGGTGTATATACTGCAACTATTGAAGATTGTAAAGCACATGGCGCTTTTGATGTAACTACAATTGGTTCGGTACCGAATGTGGGTTTAATGGCTCAAAAAGCTGAGGAATATGGTTCGCACGATAAAACTTTCCAGGCAACAGCTGCCGGAACCATCCGTGTAACCGATGCTGATGGAAAGGTGTTTTTCGATCAGAAAGTGGAAAAAGGAGATATTTTCCGTATGTGCCAAACCAAGGATGCCCCGATCCAGGATTGGGTAAAATTAGCGGTAAACAGAGCGCGTTTATCAGAAACCCCTGCGGTTTTCTGGTTAGACGAAAACAGGGCACACGATAGAGAGATTATTGCTAAAGTAAATACCTATTTAAAAGATCATGATACTACTGGTTTGGATATCCGCATTTTAGCCCCGATAGATGCAACGAAATTTACTTTGGAGCGTATCCGTAAAGGTTTAGATACGATTTCGGTTACCGGTAACGTATTGCGTGATTATTTAACCGATTTATTCCCGATTTTAGAATTGGGTACTTCTGCCAAAATGTTATCAATCGTACCTTTAATGAACGGTGGTGGTTTATTCGAAACCGGTGCTGGTGGTTCGGCTCCTAAACATATTGAGCAGTTTATTGAAGAAGGTTACCTACGTTGGGATTCGCTTGGTGAGTTTTTAGCACTTCAGGCATCTTTAGAACATTTATCGCAAACACAGAACAATGCAAAAGCACAGGTTTTAGCTGATACTTTAGATGAAGCAAATGCTAAGTTTTTGGCAACAGATAAATCGCCGGGCAGAAAACTGGGAACAATTGATAACCGTGGTTCGCATTTCTATTTAGCTTTATACTGGGCTGAGGCTTTGGCCGCACAGAGTAAAGACGCCGACCTACAGGCGAGATTTGCACCATTGGCTAAAACTTTGCTGGAAAACGAAGCAAAAATTAACGAAGAGTTGATCGGTTCGCAAGGCAAACCTCAAAACATTGGTGGTTACTATAATCCTAATGATGAACTGGCCAGTAAAGCCATGCGCCCAAGTGCAACATTAAATACTGCTTTGGCTGGATTATAAGCTGAAGAAAATGAGTTGTCAACTTTAATCGGCAATCTGCCTGTAAGTTGACAACTCTTATATATTAGCGTCCTGATGTTAAATCGGGACGCTTTTTTTGTGAGTTGTCAATTTTAATACAGGGGTGGCCTGGAAGTTGACAACTCTTTTGGACAATTTAGGGAATATTATACCTAGAGGTGATTAATGTGTGTTATTGAATATGCTTTCAAGTCCATAGATCTTATTTTTATCCAATAAATCCTGTATATTATGATGAAGTTCGATGATTTCATCTTTATCACTGCTTTCTATGCTGATTAAGGTATCGAGCTCGGAAAAATAGCTTTTTAGAGTAGTGATCAACTGATGGGTATGATATTTTGTGTCCATTAATTTCATTTTTGCATCATAGAAGATGAGTCTGCCTTCTTTTAAACTCATATGGTTGGGGCCACTATCTTTATCTTCTTCAAAATCATCATCGCCATCATCTTCCCAAAAGCAAAATCCACATATATCGAAACCCGCTCTATACTTTAAAGTTAAATATCCACAGTTGGCACAGGTGTTTTTTAATACTTCATAACTGTTAATATCAGTTCTTTCCAAAACTATATTCACCATAGGGAAGTTTCTTTGAAAATAATCTCTTCTTGTTTTCAGATCATCAATATTATCTTCTGGATGTTCCATTTTAATCATTCTTTTGAAAATAATTTACGAATATAGATGAAAAAGGCCTCACTATAACCCGCAGGTCTATGTCATTAGATATCGTAGAAAATTACTAACCAAAACTGTTTCTCCTGATCATTAATTTTTGTTAAAGAAGAAATAATGGACGAAAAAGAAAATTGAAAAGGCAATAGAAAGAAAGAATATAAAAAATGAACTGTCGCTTGCTTCTTCGGTCCGGTCGTAAACAATGGTTTCGCCTGAGCTGATCCGGTAAACGTCAACATCGCCCGACAATAAATGTTTTTTTAATAAAAGAGATGTTTTTTGCGTGCTTTTTAAAAAATCATTAATCATGTCCATTTGATTTCTACTATCGTGAATCATTTCTAACCTTTCGGTAACTTCAAATAATTGTCTGTTATTTTTTAGACTAAACCTTAATACGGCAAATTTAGCAGTTTCGTCGTTAAAAGAACGGCTATTTTTAATTACTCTTGTTTCGATATCAACAATTGAATGATCGATGGTACCGCTTGTTTCTTTTAGCAGACTTTTCGAAAATAGAATATCAGCAAGGAGGTAAACTGAAAAAATTAAGGTAACAAAGCCGAAAATCAATGGAGGGAAATTTTTCAATGTAGAAGCGTATTATTTATTGGATTAAGCAAATTTAGTTTAATATTTCAAAGTCTACTACCGGGCCTGTGTTTCTACAGATCGAAATAAATAAGTTGCCATATTATTACTCCGCGTGAGGGATAGAAACGGATAGCCCACAGCCCTCCCGATATAAAATCGGGATTCATCGGGCGAGGACTAGCAGTGTATAGCCCGACCCTTGCGCAGCTTGGGGCACGCCCAAATAAAAAGATTCTATCCGTAAACAAAAACCTTATCTATATCAATTTGTTATATACCTATAAATTATAGGAGACCAATACCATGGCAATTAACGAGAACAAAGGATCGCAGGATAAAATACATAGCACAACAGAAAATAGCGAAATCAATAAAGAAAATTTAGCTTACGATGAAAATAAGCAAAGTTACGAGCTTGATGTAAAAGGCACGGATAGCGACTATGATCATCCGATGGGATACGAAACAGTTGCTGCCGGTGCAAAGGATGATGATTCTACCTACGATGAGGCAAATCCTTATGTTGGCGACGAATATGCCCGTAATGAAGAAATTGCCGAAGATAACCTGGAAGAACTGGGCATGCATGTAGATAACGGTGAAAGTGTAAAGCTGAACCCGGAAGATGAAATCCTTGCCCGTACACCCGAAGATAACCGCGATGATTTGGATGAGGAAGGTTATCCGATTAATGATACGCCCCAAAAATAGTCAAGAGATCACCGTCGTGAAGATGGTTATTTGACGAAACAATCATAAATGGAAAAGCAGGGTTATACATAGAACATGTGTAATCCTGCTTTTTGTTTTTAAGCGGTTTTTGTAATCTATACTTAATATTAATTTATAGAAGTTAGTTTTAGTATTACGGAATTGATATAACAATACACCTTAATCTAGAATTGTCATCCTGAGTTTCCCAAGAAATCCTATCGTGTGGACACATCTTTTTAAGGCGCTATGCTAGCTTGCTTTGAAAAACAAACAGGTTTTACCGAAGAACGCCCGTCAATCCCAAGTGCGGGGGAATCAAAAAAACAGTTGCAAAATAGAATAATTAGCACTGCCAAACATGAAACGCAGTGATTTTGTGCTGTTTTAGCCGAACCGTTAACTGAGTAGTTGCTGCACAAACCCCGAAGGGCTCAATCAGACAAAAGAAAATAAATAAAAAACTGATTAAATAAGGTGCCGCTGTTTTTTTGATGTGTGACGGACTTGTGTGAAAGCACCTAGAGGATTGATGAAGCGCTTTGGGTACTTTGGCGCCCCAAAATGCGTAGCATTCTTGA
>NZ_DJDT01000156.1 GCF_002432345.1 Pedobacter sp. UBA5917 | reverse complement strand
AAGCGCTTTGGGTACTTTGGCGCTCCAAAGTACCATGCCTCCGCGGCATAGGAGCGGAAGAGAAACCTTAATTAATTGTGACTTTACGATTGATCCAAAACCTCAAGCAATTTCTCTAAATCCTCTTCCGTATTATAAAAATGGAACGAAATCCTTGTGCCCGCGCCTCTTGGTGAACAGAGTATTTTGGCTGCGGCGAGTTTATTTACCATATCCTGTTCCAGTGGCATACTCATAATGCTGGATTGATATTTTCGGTCTAAAGTCCATTCTGGGATTAATCCCCTTGAGTGGAGCTCCAATCTTGCCCGGTTGCTCAATTCCTGTATGGTTTTCTCGATCCAATCAAAACCAACTGTGCCAAGATAATTTAAACTTTCATTGAGGGTACCAAAGTTTAAGCTGTCTAAATGGCCGGGTTCGAAACACATTGATAAATGATCTTTACCCTTTAAAAAAGGTGCTGTAGGTAGTTCGGCCAGTTTGTTTTTACTATAAATGGCATCTTTCATCCGGTCGGAAAGAAAAGCATAACCATTTCCATATCCGCCCAAAAGCCATTTGTAACCGCTGCCCAACAAAGCATCCAAACCAGATTTTTCAAAGTTAAAATCAACAGTTCCCAAAAACTGGGTGCCATCGCCGATCAATAACAGATTAGGATAGGTCGTTTTCAGTTTTTTAATAAAATCATCATCCATCCGCAGGCCACTGATGTATTGAACCATACTAAAGGCAAAAATGGTGGGTTTAAAAGTGTCAATAGCTTTGATAATGTTATCTTCAAGATTTTCGTCAATACCAATGATATGGTGATCAAACCCCGAACTGATTACCGGATAACTCACCGATGGATATTCTTCTTCAAGCAGTAAAAAACGATGATTTTGATCCAGGCCGTTTAATAAAGTATTAAAACCGACAGAAAAGTTCTGAACCAAAAAGGTATTCTCTGTTTTTGAATCGAAAAGTCTGGAAATATTATTCCTGAGTTCACCGATTATCGGCAGGTTTTCCATCCTGAAAATACTCCCACCTCCAATAAATGCTTCATCATGCTGGGTTCTCCAGGCCGCTATGTTGGTTGATAAAATCCCCGAATTAGCGGTATTAAGATAGGTATAGGTTTTGAGGATAGGGAAAGATAGGTTCATGTCCAAAATTAAAAGAATTATGGATTAAAATGATAAGCATTAACCTGAAATTAAATTTTATACAAACCTATGAGAATCAAGTTTGTTAGGTTTATACAATTCTTTAAATTATTATGGAAAATCAAACATCGATACTCATTACCGAACTTAAAAAACTGTTGAATGGAGGTGGTGCACATGTAGGGTTGAAAGATGCTGTCGCAAATCTTCCTTTTGAACTCTTGGGCGAAAAACCATATGGTTTGCCCTACAGCATCTGGCAATTGGTAGAACATATCAAGATTGCCCAGTGGGATATGCTCGAATTTAGTAAGGATGGTGCGCATCAATCGCCAAAATGGCCTGATGAATATTGGCCGAAAGAGCTTGCTCCAAAAGATAAAGAAGCCTGGAACAATACACTTAAACAGATTGATGCAGATCTGAATGAGTTTATCGCCTTATTGGATTCTGCTGATTTATATACGCAGATTCCGCATGGTGATGGACAAAATATTTTACGCGAAGCTTTGCAGATCGCCGATCATAACGCTTACCATACCGCAGAAATTGTGGTGATCAGGCGTTTGCTCGGAGCTTGGAAAAGGTGAACAAATCTGTCCAATCATTAGTTCGTAATGTTTAATGCAACTTTTTAGATCGCGATGGTCGTTACCCTGTCCCGAATCTTCGGGATCAGGGTCTATTAAACAGGAAAGATGCTGACCACGAAGTAGCTATTAGACCTTTAAAAACAATAAAAACAGCTAATAAAATAAATTCAGCATGACGATCGCGTTAGGAAAAAGGGCCTAAAACTAATTAAGATATGTAATTATTATCGAACACCGGTTAAATATTAAATTGACTTAAAAAGAAAGTTATGTTACAAAATTCAAAAGCATTCAGTTCGTTTTCTGTAGATGATATACAGAAAGCAAAAGATTTTTACCAGGGCGTTTTGGGGCTCGAAGTAAAAGATAACCCGATGGGGGTAATCGAAGTGATGGTTTCGGGATCATCAAATGTATTGCTTTACCCAAAACCAAATCATGTTCCGGCAACTTTTACGGTACTTAATTTTCCGGTCGAAAATATAGATCAGGCTGCTGATGAACTGATTGCGAAAGGAGTGAAGTTCGAAATTTATAACCAGGAATCGATTAAAACAGACGAAAAAGGTATTTCCAGAGGAAACGGTGGACCAAATATTGCCTGGTTTAGAGATCCGGCAGGGAATATTTTATCTATTTTGGAAACAGCCTAAGCTTACTTCCGAAGTTTGCGCCAGGGCCTTCGCCTGGCTAACTTCGGAAGTCTATTCAATAAATTTCGGAAGCATTATACACTGGTTGGTGGGCCACCAACCAGTTAAAACTCAATGGTCGGTGACCCACCGACCATAATTAATTTATCAACCCATAACACTGGTGCGCAATTTCGTATTCCTCGTTGGTTGGGATCACTAAAATCTTAACCTTTGAGCTTGCTGTGTTAATTTCTTTCAGTTCGCTTTTGTACGCAGTATTTTGGATTTTATCCAGTTCAATGCCAAGATAATCCAGTTCGGTGCATATGGCTTCGCGCATATTGCTGTCGTTTTCGCCAACACCAGCAGTAAATACTATTGCATCAATGCCATTCAGGATAGCGGCATAAGAACCAATAAATTTCTTGATCCGGTAAGCATATAGTTTAAGCGCTAAAACTGCTGCTGCATTTCCTTCGCTTACCAGTTTTCTGATATCGCGCATATCGCTCGATCCACCTACGCCCAACAATCCCGATTGTTTATTGAGTAAAGTGCTCAATTGCTCCAGCGTATAACCCGAATGTTCCATTAAATGAAATATCACCGACGGATCGATGTCTCCCGAACGTGTACCCATCATTAATCCACTTAAAGGTCCAAAACCCATGCTGGTATCGATTGATTTGCCGTTTTTAATCGCAGTAATGCTACAACCGTTGCCCAAATGAATGCTGATAATTTTGGAATCCTCCTTGTTAAGCCATTTAATAGCCTGTTCGCTCACATATTTATGGCTGGTACCATGAAATCCGTAAACCCTGATGCCATGTTCTTTATAGTACCATTCGGGAATGGCATAGCGATAGGCCAGCTCGGGTATGGTTTGATGAAAAGCGGTATCAAATACTGCAATCTGTTTTGCATTGGTAAATGTCTGTTCGGCAACTTCAATGCATTTATAATTAACAGGATTGTGTAGAGGGGCTAGCGAAAACAGCTTTTTAATCTGCTTTTTTACTTCATCGGTAATGAGTGTTGCCCCACTAAAATGTTCGCCGCCATGCACCACGCGATGGCCAACAGCTGCAATATCATCAGGACTTGCGATTACCGCATATTCGCCCTGGGTTAACAGTGCCAAAACCTGTTTCAATCCTTCGCCATGATTAGATATAAAACCCGATTCTTCAATGCTGTGTTTTTCATCATTACTGTAAACAGTGTGTTTGATGAAGGAACCTTCAATGCCAATGCGCTCTACCAAACCGCTGCAAACAGGAGCTTTCTCTGGCATTTTAAAAAGTTGGTATTTTAGGGAGCTGCTCCCTGAATTGATGACTAAAATGTTCATATTAAATATCCTGGCATTGAATCGCTGTAATTACAACGGTGTTAAAAATATCATCTACTGTACAACCACGGCTCAAATCGTTAATCGGCTTGTTTAAACCCTGTAACATCGGGCCAATGGCCAATGCACCCGTTTCGCGTTGTACGGCTTTATAGGTGTTGTTTCCTGTATTTAGATCTGGAAAAATTAATACACTTGCTCTCCCGGCCACTTCTGATCCTGGTAATTTTTGTCTGCCCACCAATGGATCTACTGCAGCATCATATTGTATCGGTCCCTCGATTTTTAAATCAGGATGCCTTGCCTTTACTATCGCAGTGGCTTCCCTTACGCGCTCCACATCTTCACCTTCTCCGGATGTTCCTGAAGAATAAGATAGCATGGCAATGCGTGGCTCTATGCCAAATTTTGCGCTGCTTTCGGCCGAAGAAATCGCAATTTCTGCCAATTGCTGTGCGGTAGGATTGGGGTTTACCGCACAATCGCCGAATATGGCCACTCGCTCAGGCAGGCACATAAAAAAGATGGAAGAAACCACTGATACGCCCAATTTGGTTTTTACAAACTGTAAAGCTGGCCTGATGGTATGTTGGGTGGTATGCACTGCGCCTGAAACCATTCCGTCGGCATCGCCTTTGTAAACCATCATTGTTCCGAAGTAGGAAACGTCGGTCATCATATCTCTTGCCATTTCCATGTTTACGTTTTTGGCTTTGCGCAGTTCGTGCAGGGTTTCTACATAATCGTTATAATGTGTCGATTGCCGTGGATCGTGTATTCTTAATGTGTTTAGGTCTAAATTTAATCCCAATCTTTTAATGCTATTGGTAATTTCGGCGGGATCGCCTAAAAGTGTAATGTCTACAATATCCTGTGCAATCAGTTTTTCAACGGCTTTTAAAATACGTTCGTCATTACCTTCGGGTAGTACAATGTGTTTTTTATCGCGTTTGGCCCATTTAACCAGTTGGTATTGGAACATGTGCGGAGTAATGCCCTGATAGCTGAAGGTGATAATTTTATCGTCAAGCGCTTTGATATCTACATATTTCTCGAAAAGTTCAATCGCCAGGGCAATTTTCTTTTTGTTTTCGATGGTTATTTTCGAATGGATGCCTCCAATAGTTGTAGTAGTTTCGAAAGTGCCTTTTTGTACAGCAATAATCGGGATGATGGTCTGCAAACCTTCAATCAATTTAATAATCGGCTCGTCGGGCAAACTTCCGGCTGTGAGTACAATTCCGGCTATTTTGGGGTAATTGGCTGATAAATTGGCCTGTAATGCCCCGATAATGATATCGCCACGGTCGCCGGGCGTAACAATAAGCAGGTTATCCTTGATGTGCCTCAAAAAATTGGGCAGCATCATGGCTCCGGTTACAAAATTATCGACCTGGTTACCCAATAATTCGGCACCAAAAAGTACTTCAGCATCCAGGGCCAAAGTAATTTCTTGCATGGTTGGGCTTTGCAGTCCGGTTTCGGTTGGGATAACGGCAATCAGCAGTTCCGCAGGTAGTTGATTGGTTAGCGCCTGTTTTATACGTTCTGCTTCTTCGGGGTTTACCATATTGGCCACCACGCCCAGTACCTGTACATCGCGTAAAAGAAAATTGCGGTAAATGTTAATGGCTGTTTTAAAAAGCTGACTCGCCGTTTTATTTTTTCCCGAAACCACGATCAGTACCGGGGCACCTAGGTTCTTCGCCATTAATGCATTCGATTCGAACTCGAAAGCCATGCCTTCGCCCAAAAAATCGCTACCTTCAATTACCGTGAAATCGTAATTATCCTCCAGTTTTTTGTATTTACTGATAATGGTATTGATAATGGCGCTGCTATCGTCTGATTGGTGCAGCATTTCCTGACGTGTAAAAGCAAAAGCATCCTCATATTTCATCGGAAGCGAAAAATAATCCAGCATGGCTTCTACATGTTCATCTTTTTTATCCGGATCGTCCTGTGCTATAATAGGTTTAAAATAGCCCACTTTCTGGGTTTTGGCCAATAACATATTGATCATCCCGAAAGCAATAACCGATTTGCCGGTATAGGGTTCGGCCGAAGCGATATAAATATTTTTAGTCATAATAGGGGCTTTTTTATAGCAATAACCAATTACGCCCAATATAGTTGGAAATATTTATTTTAAAAATTAAAGCAGATTAAGTTTTAAAAACCATGCAAAATATTTTAAAATAAATTTGCGAAACCAAATGGTTGCGTTTATATTCGCAATCAAACGGTTGCAAATTATTCAGTTTTATGAGAAGAGATGTTTTTCAGGCCATTGCCGACCCAACACGCAGAGCGATTTTGAGTTTACTGGCATTACAGGCTATGACGCCCAATGCCCTTGCCGATCATTTCGACAGTAGCAGGCAGGCCATATCAAAACACATTAAAATTCTGACCGAATGCCAGCTTTTAAAGCAGGAGCAGAGCGGAAGGGAAATCCACTATCACTTTAACGCACAAAAAATGCAGGAAGTGGATATTTGGATGGAACAGTTCCGTAAAATTTGGGAAAGCCGTTTTAACCAGTTAGACAACCTATTAAAGAACCAAAAAAATACAGAATTATGAGTGAGCACAAAGCAGTCTTTACGAAAGACACTGTAAACAAAAAAGTAATTGTTAAAAGAGCATTCGATGCACCTTTAGCCAACGTTTGGAAAGCCTGGACAGATAGCGAAATTTTAGATCAATGGTGGGCGCCATATCCTTACCGTGCCGTAACCAAAACAATGGATTTTAGAGAAGGAGGTTTTTGGTTGTACCAGATGCTTGGACCTGAAGGGGATGGCTTGTGGTGTAAAGAAAATTTTAAAACCATCGAGGAGCAATTACGCATTACCAATGCCGTTTCTTTTTGCGATGAAGATGGTAAAGAAAACGTCGATTTTCCAACCATGCACTGGAAAAAGGAATTTACAGCCGCTGGCGAAACCACGGTAGTGGATGTTGAAATTAGTTACGATAGCATTGAAGATATGAACATGTTTATCCAAATGGGCATGCAGGAAGGTTTTACTGCCGGATTGGATAATCTTGATCAATATTTTGAGAAGAATAAGTAAGGAAGTTAATTATTCTATTCAATTTAACGTCATTTCGAGCGGAGTGCAACAAAGCCGAGACATCTATCCAGAAAGACTTTTGAATTAGATCTCTCCACTCCGCCATGCTCCGGTCGAGATGACGACGCTTTTTTACTAAAGTCTATAAACAGTAATGAAAATTTCCTCCAATTCTTATGCGTTAGATTCGATCAAAAGTTTAAGCATTTTTAGCCTGTGCAAAATCGGAATATTCACTTTTGCTTCCGGATTTAACTTTAATGGCATTAAATGACTTTCTAAAAAATGCTCATAATCGGTAATAACAGTGGCTTCGTTTAGGTAAATGGGCACCTGTTGTTTCCCGGCCTGTTTAAAAAAATCTTCTAGCTGCTGTATTTCTTGGATGGTCATGCTGCAAAGTTAGTAATTTAGTTCTTAGTCCGAAGACCGAGGTCCGAAGCCCATAGCTTAAAATAATAGAACCACTCGTTGCATTTCGTCCTCCTGATGCATTACGTCCTTCATATGCATTTCGTCCTCCTGAACTTGATTCAGGATCTAAACCCGTGCTTCTAACTCCGCTTAGGCTGATCAACTTTAAATTGCATATGGGCTTAGCGCTGGGCGCATGGCGCTTAGCGTTAAATTGTTTCAAGATTATAACTAAGGATGGTCTTCAACTCCGAGCAGACTTACAAACTTTGAGATAAAACATCCGTTCTCTACTTTACGCATACGCTTACCGCTCGGCGCAAAACGCTAATCGCCACCCGCTTGATATACTAAAATAATTAGCTTAAATTTGTGTTCCCTAGTGATTGATCTGTGAATGAAAAAAGATATTCGGCCTGCTGAAATAAGCCCTGATGTTTTAGCGCTTAAAAAAGAATATTACCGTAAAGAAACGGTTTGGCACCGTGATTGGAAGCTGGCTTTTCCGCCTTCGTTCAGGGAGGTCGCCTTTTATGATACCGCTAAAACAGATCTTCACCGCGCCGATATTTTTACGCCATCAGGTTATACTATCGAATTTCAGAATTCGCCGATTACCATGGCCGAACTCCATAGCCGCGAAGCTTTTTACCCCAACCTCATCTGGGTATTAAATGGCAAAAAATTTAAAGGCTTTAAAATACTGAAACACCTGCCCGATGTGGATGATCCAAAACTAGCCGGTTACGAATTCTGTCATTCCGACCATCTCTCGATGGTGCGGAAAACCGAAGTTGAACAGGGATTGACCAATCCTAAGATCCTAAACTTTTATCACGCTGAATTAAAAGATATAAAATTCACTTCCAATCTGTATTCTTTCTGCTGGAAACAACCGCATAGTGTATGGTATTTAGCTACCGCAAAAATAATTGTAGACTTAGGAGGACATTTTTTATATGAACTAAAGCAGCGAAAACAGTTAAATGGAGATTATCCATACTTAAAAATGATCAGCAGGAAAAATTTTATCGATTTACATACTCCGCCTGAATTTTAAAGCTATAATCATTAAAAAATGCGGTAGAATATTATCATACAATCGCGTACGCCGGTAATTACACATGGTATCATATTTAATAAATCCCTGGAAAATGTGATTATCTTGATTTAAATCAAAATTAATCGGCCGTAAAATGGTTAAAATCAAGTTTTTATTGGTGGTGAATTGTGTATTAGGCATATTTTTGGCATTACCATATGAAAAAGATTAAATAATGCTGCCATTTAATACCGCTCAACTCAAATGTGTAATTATTGATGACGATCAACTTAGTATCGATATTTTAAATAATTTTATTGCCCGTACAGGAGAATTAACTACAATTGCCACTTATACCGATCCGATAGATGGAATTTTGGCCATTAGGGAAATAGATGACGTTGACTTTCTTTTTCTTGATATAGGTATGGAAGTTTCTGGCCTGGATGTGGCCAAAGTTATACGGGAGCATGTACGTTATCTGATTTTTGTTACCGGGCACGAAAAGTATGCTTTGGATGCCTTTGGAGTTTATTGCGATAAATTTATTGTTAAACCCATCACTTACGAAAAGATAAATTCGGCAGTTACCGATATTATTAAAAAGGAAAACCGTTAAAAAGAACGCATTAAACGGTTCTAATGAGAAGGTTTAATGCGTTCTTCATGTTACTTCATGCTGTCGTTAATCTTATTGATCATCACCAGGTGGGTTTGAACAATCGGAGCTGTTTTGGTGGCAAACGATTTTAAATCAGCATCTTTACCATCTCTCGATTCATCTTCCATCAGTTTCAGGGTAGATTTATGTCCGCTTACCATGGCATCAACATAAGCCTTGTCAAAATCGGCGCCTGTTTTTTTTCCCAGGTCTTCCATTTTTTTCTTGTGCTCGTCATCAACCGTGCTCGGTAGGGTAATATTTTTCTGTTTGGCAATCGCCATTAATTCGGTGTTGGCCATACCGTGGTCTTTAACCATCATGGTTGCAAATTCTTTAACCTGCGCATTGCTGCTTTTTTCGAGTGCCATTTTACCCAGTTCTACTTCTGCCATACCGCCAACTGCCGCCTGGGTGGTAAATTTTGCGTCTGCATCATCTACAGCTATTCCACCAGTTGCTGCAACATTGGTTGTGGTATCCTTTGCCATATTCATACTATCGGCATTTTCTTTGGCATCCTTATTACCACCGCTACAGGCCTGAAAAGCCAGGGCAGAAATAGCCACTACATACATTAACTTTTTCATATATATTGATTTTGTTGTAGTTAAGTAACAGGTGTTAAGGCAAAAGGGTTTTATAATGGGGCATAAATTTCGAATGCTCCTGTTTATGTATCCTTTATAGCCGATTAACTAGGCATTAAGCAATACAGGAAATAAGAATTAACATTAATTTAATAATATGGGTGTTTTGTAACGATCACTTGTTCAGTGAAGTGCGGCAAAATTGTTTAGGCACAACGATACAGATTCAGTTTTATTATTAATTCTTATTTGGACTTGATCTAAATAGAGGCTATATTTGCCGAAGATAAGAAAGCCACACGGTTCGGACCCGTGTGGCAAAACCGGAATCCGGCTCACCTTTAATCTCTAATTAAAAGTCATGCAAATTAAGAAAATTTTGCTACTGGGCATATTATGTGCCTGTGTAATTTTTACCTCTGCCCAAAACCGCCTCTCGAACATTTCGGGACAGATCAAAAGTATTTCAGGCGAACCTGTGGTAGGTGCAACCATCAAAATTCACAAAACCAATTATGGCACCATAACCGATCATAACGGAAGTTTTAAACTGCTAGATATTCCATTCGGTAACTACACTTTACAGGTATCTGCGATTGGTTTTAAAAGTCAGAAAAAAGAAATCAATGTAACCGATGGACAGCCTACCGTTTTCAGTTTCAATCTTGAAGAATCATCAGAGCAGATGGAAACACTGAATGTTATTGGGCGTACGGCCAATCAGCAGGTAAACCGCCAGGCATTTAATGTAACTTCTATTGATGCCAAGAAACTTCATAACAGTACGCTCGATATTTCGCACGCATTAGACCGTGTTTCGGGGGTGCGGGTAAGAGAAGCAGGCGGGCTTGGCTCGAGGATGGATTTTTCGCTCAATGGGTTTACCGGCAGGCAGGTAAAGTTTTTTATTGACGGTGTACCCATGGATAACTTTGGTTCATCATTCCAGATCAATAACATTCCGATCAATCTTGCACAACGTGTTGAAGTTTACAAAGGCGTGGTACCGGTTTGGCTGGGATCGGATGCATTGGGAGGAGCAATCAATATCGTAACTGATAATACCATGAAAAGTTATGTGGATGCTTCTTATTCTTATGGCTCATTCAATACCCACAAAACGGCAATTAATGCAGGTTATACTGCTCTATCTGGTTTCAAGGTGCAGATTAATGCTTTTCAGAACTACTCAGATAATGATTATAAGGTAACCACGGATGTTGCGGCTTTTAACGGTACATACTTTAGGAACCAGGTGGTTAGGCGTTTTAACGACACCTATCATAACGAAACATTAATTGCCAGTGCGGGCGTGGTGAACAAAAAGTTTGCCGATCAGTTGATGTTTGGTTTAACGGTTGGACAAAACTACTCTGAAATCCAGACAGGAGCGAGGATGATCAGCGTATTTGGCGACTGGCACAGAAAAGGCAGTATTTTAATGCCGACTGTTAAATATGCCAAGAAAGATTTGTTTACCAAGGGCCTTGACCTCCGCGTAAACGGAAACTTTAATTTTGGTACCGAGCAGAATATCGATACAGTTTACCGTCGTTACAACTGGTTCCAGGATTATAAAGAATACCCTGGCGCTGGTAGTGAACGCGAACGTTCGATGTATAAATTCCGTAACAACAACGGCCTGGCTACGACAAACCTTAGTTATACGGTTGATGAACACCATTCGTTATCATTAAACAATGTATTTAACAGTTTTAACAGAAGAGGTTCTGATGAACTTTATCCCGATGCTGAAAAATACGAGCAGCCACGCATCAATAATAAAAATGTACTGGGCCTTGGTTATAAATATAGTGCATCCGAAAAATGGAACACATCGGTTTTTGTTAAGCAGTTTTACCAGTCTAATAAGTACTCCCAAAGTTATAATCCAAGTGGTAACTGGGGCGATGTTGCTTATTTAACGCAGCGAAACAGCTATAGTAAAACGGGATACGGCATTGCATCTACCTATTTTATCGTTCCAAACCTGCAGGTTAAGGGATCGTACGAAAAAAGTTACCGTTTGCCCGAAACCGATGAGCTTTTTGGCGATCTGTTAAATCTCGAAGGCAACATCGACTTAAAGCCCGAGCATAGCAGCAACTACAATTTAGGGTTTAGCTATCAGGCACAGCTGAACAAAATCCACCGTTTTAGTTTCGATGGAAATGTAATGTACCGTGATGCCAAAGATTTTATCAGGCCATCATTAAACAATAACCAAACCAAACAGGTAATGGGCAATGTGGCTAACGTAACCAATCTGGGCTTCGAATCGGAAGTAAGGTATTCGTTTAAGCAACTGTTTACAGCCGGTGTAAATGTAACCTATCAGAATTTAAGAAATAATACGCGTATTGAACAGGGACAGACCATGCAGAGCCCTTTATTCAGAGACCGTATTCCTAATATGCCTTACCTTTTCGGAAATGCCGACGCCTCTCTTTTCTTTAACAACATTGGCAAAAAGGGGAATACCCTTACCCTTGGTTACAATGTACTTTATGTTCATGCTTATTACTTATCATGGCCGAGCCAGGGTACTTCCGATACTAAATACGATATCCCCAGACAGTGGATGCAGGATGTAAATGCTGTTTATACTTTAGGAGGTGGCCGCTACAATATCGGGCTCGAATGTAAAAATTTATTGGATAACCGCATTTACGATAACTTCTCGCTGCAAAAACCGGGCAGGGCTTTCTATGCCAAGGTAAGGTACTTTTTTAGCAATAACCGATAATCATCCTAAAATATAATAACATGAAAACTAGATTTATACTTCCATTTTTAAGCTTATCATTAATCACTATATTTTCTGGTTGCGATAAAGAACTTGATTCATCCGAAGTGGTGGATGTGGATATTGAACTTACAGGGGCAACCAAATTTGTAATTTCTGCAACACCTATCGGTACATCTGGCATAGCCGACTACCTGCTTACGGCCAATTCCTTAGAATCGGGTATGATTACCACCCAGGGAAACGGAATTGAGCAGGATGGATCGTACCGTTATTACCTGACGCATAAAAACCGTTTTTTTAGCCTGTTGTACGGACAGGGAAATCCGGGGGCTGTAACTTCGTACCGTTTAGATGGTGCAGGTAAACTGAGCAAGTTAACAAACTTTCAGAGCGAAACGGTACACCTGTTTGCGCCGGTAAAAGATGATGTATTTACCATCAAAGTTCCGCGCTCGGGTAATGAGTTTGCTACCATGTTCAGGATTGATGCCCGTAAATACCAGATTGTGGGTGAGCAGCAGGTAAATATTGTAAAACTTGCGGGCAATGGCGAAAGGGCACACTTTACCTGGGCAACGCAGGTAGGAGAGAAACTTTTTGCTCCTTACATGAGCATTAAGGGCGCTGCCCCTGACGTTTTTGGAACGTCGTATCCCGATAGTTCGTGGGTAGCCGTTTACAGTTATCCGGATCTTAAGCTGGAAAAAATTATCCGTGATAACCGTACAAGTTATATCGGCGCTTATTTTGTAAACGGATTGGTAGAAGTTGATAACGGAGATGCTTATGCTTTCTCTTTCGCAGCTGCCACCAATGCAGGTATTCCAACCTCTAAAAATCCATCGGCTGTTATCCGCATCAATAAAGGCACTACAGAGTTTGATAAAAGTTATTTCTTTAATGTGCAGGAAATTTCGGGTGGTTACCACATGGCCGGACAGACTTATCTAGGCAAGGGCATATTTATCCTTCAAATGTATCCGCAACCTAACTCACTAACAGGAAGCGCAAGAAAATTTGCGATTGTAGATGTGATCAGTAAAAGTTTTAAATGGGTTACCGGTCTTCCTGCCGATATTACCCGTACCACAACAATTAATAATTATGCGCCAAAAGACGGGAAAACCGGTTACATCGGCATTACCACAGCAAGTGAGGGAAGTTACGTTTACGTATTCGATGCAGATATCGCAGTGGCAAAAAAAGGTTTAAAGGTTGAAGGTGGAACCATCACCGCAATCAATGCCCTTCAGTATTAAGCTCAAAATTTAAATCATTAACAGAACAGAACAATGGCAAGCGTAAATAAAACTACTCCGGTAAAGAAAAAAAATAAAGATTCACTATTTAACAGGATCAATAAATGGCTTCACCTCTGGCTTGGCCTAATTTCGGGTGTCATTGTTCTTATTGTTTGTATAACAGGGTGTATCTGGGTTTTTAATGAAGAAATTACAGGTTTACTGGAGCCCGAAACCAAAATCGAAAAGCAGGATAAACCTGTAATTACCCCGTCGCAGTTAAGTGCCATTGCTTTTAAACTATATCCTGATAAAATCCCTTCGTATGCACAATATCAACAGGGACGGGCAATCAGCCTTAATTTACGGGGTAAAAAAGAAGAGGGAAGAAGAGGCGGTGGCACCAGCCTCAAAATCAATCCTTATACCGGCGAGGTAATCAGTAAAGTGGTGCACAAAAAAGGCGAAGTCGATTTTTTTCGGTTCATTCTTAATGGTCACCGTTTTTTATGGTTGCCTTACGCCATCGGACGTCCGATTGTAAATTACGGCACCATGGTATTTGTGGTATTGTTGATTACAGGATTGATCTGGTGGTATCCGAAAAAATGGAACAAATCAACCCGTGATAAAAGTTTTAAAATTAAATGGGGCGCCTCGTTCAAAAGGGTTAACCTCGATCTGCACAATGTACTCGGTTTTTATTCGCTGATTTTCCTGCTTTTTATCGCTCTTACAGGAATGGTTTACGGTATTAAGTGGTACAGCGAAGGCCTTTACTGGGTAACTTCTGGAGGTGATAAACTGGGCGATTTTCAGCGTTTGGAGTCTGATTCTTTAGCGGTAGGCAAATTTTATAGCCCACAAAAAGCAATGGATCTGGCCTGGCAAAAAGTAATTACCCGTCACCCGAAATCGCAGGGTTTTTACTATAATTTTCCTGATACTTCAAAAGCAAAAGCAACGATCAATATCACGGTTTATCCCAATACCGGACAGTTTTACAATAACCAGGGCTATACTTTCGATCAGCATACATTAAAGGAATTTAAACGCGAAGGTGTTTATTCAATTGCTTACGAAGAATCAGGCTTTGCGGGCAAACTCCGGAAAATGAATTATGATATCCATGTGGGCAGTATTTTAGGTTTTCCGGGCAAGGTAATGGCTTTTTTAGCTTCTTTAGTCGGTGCTAGTTTGCCTATAACAGGTTTTTTAATCTGGTATGGACGTAAATTCAAGAAAAAGCCGGCAAAAAAGGAGCCTGTTTCAACTGAAGGGAGAAATAATCAGGCGAATTATAAACCGAGAGCTAAGTTTCCGGTAAAAAAGGTAGAGGAGGTTTTGGGGTAGGAAACTTCAACTAGCTCTATCGTCATGCTGAATTTATTTCAGCATCTTTCCTGCAAGATAGACCCTGAAACAAGTTCAGGG